>NZ_JFHJ01000689.1:0-4821 GCF_003666285.1 Mesotoga sp. HF07.pep.5.2.highcov
TTAATGATACCCCTGATCCTTTCGACTATTGCTTTGCTGGACAAACCTGCGAGATCATAAAGCAGTTCGTTGTCTCCGGAGAACATGTATCTCTCGACACCGATCTTCTCGAAACTTTTCGGTATAATTCCAGAGCCTACTAGGTAGTCAGCGAGGATTGAACCGAGACCGCTTGCCACATTGTGGTCTTCTAAAGAAATAACAATAGAGGAGAAGAACTCCTTTACGCTGTCAAAATTCGCTCCAAGAGGACAGCTCACGTTTAGAACAGCGACTTCTATTCCGTGAGATCTAAGCTCGTCGGCAGCTTTAACTGCGTGGTGAGTCACCTGACCCGTCGTGACGAGGGTAATATCCTTTCCCTTTCTTATTACATCGACCTTTCCATATTCGAATTTATATTCCTCTCCGAAGAAAGGATTTCCATTTTCATCGGCCACTGGGTTCATTGTAGATCTTCCCATGGCGATAACAAAGTTCCCTTTCGTCTCGCTCATGAATCTTACCGCTTTGTCAGTTTGATTTGGATCGGCAGGCACTATGAGTTTGAAGCCGTAGAAATTTCTTAGAGCTCCTATGTAATCAAGACAGTGGTGAGTCTTTCCGTCTTCACCCACGTCGATTCCCACGTGAGTCACTCCAACTTTTACGTTTGCCTTGTTTATATCGTTTAGGCGCTGCTGATTATAAGTCTCATCGACACCGAACACTCCAAAGTCTGCGAAGAAGGTTAGGACACCACACACCGAAGCGGCACCGGCCAATGTCGCTGCGTTATGTTCCTGAACACCAATCTGAACGAAGTTTTCAGGCCAGACTTTTTCAAACTCGCTCACTTTCGTTGAAGGTTTCAGGTCACAGTCTACAACCATCACTGGAAGTTTGCCTTTGTTCAGTCTTCCAATATCTCCAACCGCCTTTCCGAAAGCAGATCTATTGTCGGTTTTCTTTTCAACTGGATAGACTATAGGATCCCCCGTGAAAGGTTTGACATCTTCGTCTATTGCCTGAACCGGCTCGTGATAAGAAGGAAGAACTTTTCTCATTTGAACGAATCTATCGATATCGTTCTCTAGACCCAGTTCGGCAAGAGCTAAAGCGGCTTTTTCAAAGTCCAGAGGTTTCCCATGGTAAGAAACATCGCCTTCCATGAAGGAAACTCCCTTTCCCATGATTGTCTTTCCAATAACTACCACGGGCCCCTTTGAATCTTCAGCCTCGACAAGAGCTTCGTTCAGTTCCAGATAGTCGTGGCCGTCCACCTCAATTACCTTCCATCCATCGGCAAGATAATTGGCCTTAATGTCGACATACATAATGTTGTGGGCTCTCCCCGAAATCTGAGCATCGTTGTAATCTATGACAACAACCAGATTGTCAAGCCCGCACTTCACGGCAGTTCTTCTGGCCTCTCCAACCTGACCCTTCGCCTGCTCGGCATCGCTCATTGCAACAAAGACTCTATTGTTCTTACCACTCAGCTTTGATGCTAAGGCCATACCGACACCGACCGACAGTCCCTGCCCGAGATTTCCAGTCGTCCATTCTACTCCAGGAATTCCCCTTGTTATGTGACCCTCAAATATCGAGCCTGGATGTCTGAAGCCAGCAATTACTTCATCGATATCAACAAAGCCCAGCCTTCCGAGGGTCGAGTAAACACCCGGCGATGTGTGACCGTGACTTACAATAACCCTGTCGCGTTCAGGATCAAATGGTTTATTCGGATCATTCTTTGCAAAATCATAGATCGAAAGGAAGATGTCTATCGATGACATCGAACCACCGGGATGACCTGAGTTTGCTACCGTGGTCATTTTTATGATGTCACCTCTGCATATCCTTCCAAGATCTTCAAGTCTTTTCAATTCTTCTCTCGTTCGTAATCCCGCCATATCCAACCTCCATTCATCCTTCAGTCGTCAATAGAAATATCTTCATCCCTGTTCTTTATAAGCTCATCAGGGTTTGTGTCCTGAATGATTGCTCTCTGACTCTTTCTGAAATCCTCAAACTGAACCTTCAACATCTGTCCGTCATCGGACACAAGAGTAATGATCTTCATGAAAATATTGACTGTCAAGACCTTGCAGGTCTTTCCTTCATAATCAACAAGAGAACCCTCATCCGGAATATCTTTGAGCTCATTCTCGTAAAGTTCCTGTTCGTACGAAAGGCAGCAAAGCAGCCTTCCACATCTACCAGAGATCTTTGCAGGATTTATCAACAACTGCTGCTTTTTCGCATGCTTGAGAGTTATGCTTTCAAACTGCCTGAGGAAACGAACGCAGCAAGCCGTCATACCGCAAAGCCCAAGGCTACCCTTCATCTTAACCTCGTCCCGTATACCTACCTGTCTCAGTTCTATTCTCGTTCTGAACGCCCGCGCAAGGTCCTTCACGAGTTCTCTGAAGTCAACCCTGCTGTCGGCGCCAAAATAAAAGACGATTCTCGAACGGTCAAACATGTATCTCGCCTCTAACAGTCTCATTGGAAGCGAGTGTTTCTCTATCAGTTCCTGACAAGTCTTCATTGCCTCTTTTGCCTCTTCTTTATTCTTAGAGTCAGTTTCCCAGTCCTCGTCAGTCATAACTCTGACAATCGGCTTCAGCTCTTCCTTCGAATCATCAATCCTGATTTCAACAGGGCCGTACATCACCTTGCCTACATCGAGTCCGAATTCGCTAATTGCCAATACATAGTCGCCCTGCTTCAACAGTCCCTCACTCGATGTGTACTGATAGAGTTTCCCAACAGGGTGGAATTCCACTCCGTACACCGTTCCATATATCTCAGGCATCTCAATTACCTCCGTTTTCTCTTCTCAAAAGGTTTCTGGAAAGCGAATTTAGAGCTCTTAAAGCAACTAACGTAGAACTCAGTGAAGATGTTCTCTGTCTCAGAAACCTGTCGCACCAAATGAAATCCGTCATAATTTCCTTTCCCAAATCGAAGTCTACTAGCCATTCTATCAGATCAAGGTTAGTAACCGACTTACTGCTGGGATTTACTGAAGCAATAACCGCGTCGCTCAAAATGCTTCTGACAACCTTCACTAATTCCCGAGCCCTCTCGAATGATCCGGAGCCGGTGAAGACAGAGGAAACCCGTCTGAAAGTCGAGAAAAAACTGTCAGTCGATATGAAATTTTTACTGAGAGCTACAAATGCTCTTCTTTTTCTCACAATCGATTCGAAACTCTCCGAGACATCCTCCTTAATCAGTTCAACCAGACCGTCAAGATCTGAAGGAACCTCAAAAGAAGCGGACTCGACTGAATCGGGATTCTGCTCTAGAAAGTATCTTAAGATGGTGAAGTTCTCCCTCGAAGCTGCAAAGATTTCCGGAACACGTTTTCCGTACTTTGCTCTGAGTTCATCCATCAATTCTCTCGGAACCTCGCCCCTCATCGAAACGGTTCTGCTCCTAATTGTCGGCAAAAGGGACTGCCAGGAGGTTGTCGTCATGATGAGGGTTGCAAAACTGGGAGGCTCTTCAAGGATTTTCAGAAAAGCGTTAGCACTCTCATCTGTCATCCTTTCACATTGATGAATGAGCACGTACTTCTTCCCGTCTCCCGACGGTCTATGAAGCATGATTTCTTCTATGTCGCGAATTCTATCGATGCCTATGTTTCCGCTTTCAGGCTCGATCAGAAGAAAATCTTCTACGTATCGCCTTTTACTCCATTTCGGATCGCCTTCAACTATCGACGTTGCCAGGACTTTCAGGTATTCGCTGTCCCTGCCCACCAAAGTAATACTTATGCCCGAACTGCGCGTCAAGAGTCGGGAAAGTCTATCGTTAACTACTCCATCGAACCACTGCATGTTTTAATTATAGCAACGAATATAGTTTTTGAGCGGAGGGAAGTATTGTGGAGAGAACATTTGCATATCTAAAGCCAAACTCGATACAGCGAGGTCTTGTCGGCGAAATAATAAGGAGAATCGAAGAAAAGGGCTTTAAAATCGTCGCCCTGAAAATGCTCAGGATCTCAGAATCGAGAGCAAGAGAATTGTATCGAGAACACGCCGGAAAGGAGTTTTATGAACCCCTGCTGGCGTTCGTGCAGTCCGGCCCTGTGGTGGCGATGATTCTAGAAGGTGAAGATGCCGTAAAAAGACTTAGAGTTTTGGTCGGAAAGACCGATCCGACAGAGGCATACCCCGGAAGCATTAGAGGTTCGTTTGGTGTTTCAGTTCGAAAGAACCTGATTCATGCTTCGGATTCTGTCGAGAGTGCCGAGCGAGAGGCAAGGATATTCTTTGATGAAAGTGAGATCAACGATTACTCACTCGTGATTGAAGGCCAGCTTTAATGCTAATTGCTCGAATAAAAAAAGGAAAGGAGGGAAAGGTCCTTAATTCTTATCCTTGGATCTTCAAGGACGAAATCATGTCACTCGAAGGCCCAACAGACAAAGTATGCGAAGTCAATGTGTTCTCGGCCGGTTATGAATTCCTGGGAAAGGGATTCTTCAGTCCCTTTTCAAGTCGGGCAATCATGGTTCTCACTAATAAGGATGAGGAGCTTGGAGAAGGCTTCTTTGGACGTCTGTTGAGCAATGCCTTACGGAAGAGAGAAAGGCTTTTCAGCAGACCTTTTTACAGACTTGTTCACGGTGAGGGCGACAGGCTTCCTGGACTGGTAATCGATCGATATGGAGAGATTATTGCAATACAGTTCAGAAATCTTATCATTCAGCAAAAAAGGGAAATGATTTTGAGACTCCTCAGGGACATTGTTAAACCTAATGGAATCTACGAACGCAGTGACTTCGAAATGGGAGTCGACGAGAAGATTGAGAGACACACGGGC
>NZ_JFHJ01000523.1:0-4916 GCF_003666285.1 Mesotoga sp. HF07.pep.5.2.highcov
AACAACTGCCTTTTTGGTTACTGCCTAGGCGGAATGATCTCTACGATCGTGAACGCTATCGATCAAAGAATAAACGACATGATATTGATGACCGTTGGAGGTAACATTGCGAAAATAATATGGCAGTCACCGGTATTGAAATCAATTCGTAATTCACTTAGGAGCGGCTCGGGAAAGGAGGGCTATCTAAACGACGAAGTGAAGTTAAATGCTAGATTCGAAGAGGATGCTCGTGCAGTGAAACTTATAAAAAGTGCACATGAACTGATCGAGTCCGATCTTCATCCCTTGTTTAAGATAGATCCTCTCGCCTATGCCCGTTTCAATGACAGAAAGAAAGTAACGATGATCGAGGCTCTCTTCGACAAAACTCTTCCCATAGAAACTAGAAAACAGCTTTGGGAAGCCTTCGGAAGACCAAAGAGGTATATTGTGCCTGTAGGACATGTATCCTGGTTTCCCTTTGAGTATGCTCTTGGTAAGTTCATACTGAAAAAACTGGGAATAAAGGAGGCCAGAAGAAACTTGAGGCTCTTGGAAAGTACTAAGCCAACTATGGAGTAGTCGCCAGGCAAATGGAAAACAATTTCTCTTCTTATTACTCAACTTTTCCTGGCCAAAGCCGATACTTTTAATTAACTACTCTTGCCAAGCAGCGAGCGATTAAACTGTATTTTCCTTGAACTCTTCAACTGATTCAAGAGTACTCAAACCTTCTAACTGGCAGTAGCAGATGACCTATCTGATGCTTCTTTTTCACTCCAGTCGGATTACCTACACACTCACTTTTTCGCCTTGAAGAAGACAATAAATCAGTCTTGTTTCTCGGTATGACAGATTCCTTTCGAACAGCTAATCGAAATCTGTTTCTATAGGCCCAAGAAACTTACAAAAGAATCTACAAGATTGGGATCGAACTGCTTTCCTGCGCACGTTCTTAGTTCTTCAATGGCCTCTTCAGAGGAAACGGGATGCTTATATGGTCTTCCGCTCATCATAACATCGTAAGCATCAATGATGGAGATTATTCTGGCGAGTAGTGGAATTGATTCACCCTTAAGACCCCTGGGATAACCTGAACCGTCCCACCATTCATGATGACTAAGAATCTCATCCGCTATCCCGATAAGTTCAGGTGAGGAAAGAGCTATCCTAAATCCAGCCTCCGGATGAGATTTAATCTTCTTCCATTCCTCGGCCGTTAAACTTCCGGCTTTGGTAAGGATCTCTTCGGGAACTGCAATCTTCCCAATATCATGGAGAGCGCCGAGGAGCAAGAGGTTGTCAAGTTCAGCTTCATTCAAACCGATAGACTTTCCGAAGTCTCTGCTGATTGTCTTAATTCTCTCATTGCGCTCTTCCGTTTCATAGCTCTTGTTGAGGAGACTCTTCTCGAGTACCTCAACCGTCTTGTTCCTCATGGATATATTGTTAAGGAGTTTATCCCTGTACATTTTTTCCTCTGCCGAAATTAGGATTTCGCTGAAGTCCTGGTCGATGTCGGACTTTGTTCCGATGCCAAAAGAGACACTGATTGGAAGGCTGAATCCAGTTACCTGATTCAAAGCCTTTTTAATCCTGTTAACCAGAGATTCTGCTGACTGAGTATCTGTCTGAGGAAGGAGCATTATGAATTCATCTCCTCCCCACCGAGCAATAATGTCGTCGGATCTTACAGAAGATTTAAGACAGTCGGCAACTGCTTTCAAAAGTCGGTCGCCTTCAAGATGCCCGAAGGCATCGTTAACAATTTTCAATCCATTCACGTCACCCATCACGATACTTATCGGCATCTGACGCTTCACGTTTAGCCTGTCTATCTCTTCCTCGAAGAATGATCTGTTGTACAATGCGGTAAGCTGGTCGTGAAATGTCACATAATGGATTTCCCTGTCGGATCTGATTCTCCAAATCGCTTCAACCGCATGTGCCATCAAGGTCTCAACCATCTTGATTTCTTCCTGTTTCATTGGAGAATCATGGTAAGACACTAGGGCACCAATGCTTTTCATCGGAACAATTGAAACCGAGTCTTTACAGTTGGGAACAACTTTTCTAATAGATGAGCTTTCAATAAAGGCGGATTTGCCAGTTTCAACGCAGTCTCTTAGTACCCCGCTCCTGAAAAGGTATCCCTGAACGGACGCCACCTCTCCCTGGCTTTCGAGTGTCACTAACTCCTGATCATAAAGGAGATATAGGCTGAACTTCTCCATGCCCAATATATTTGCCGATGCATCGATTATTGAGTGATATATAGTGTCCTCTTCATTTGACTTCTCCATTTTGAGGGCAACAAAATGGAGTTTCGACACTTTGTCCTTTGTTCTTTCAAGTTCTTCCTTTGCCAGTTTCTCATCCGTAATGTCTCTAACTGCTCCACAGATCCCTTTAATTTTCGATCCTCCGCCACAGTACTTCGGCTTTGAAAACTCGCTAACCCATCTCAGAGCTCCGTCTCTTCTAATAATTCGGTACTCTATTCTTTCTTCTTTGCCCGACCTCACTTTTTCCAAATGCTGTTTGTAACAATCCAGGTCTTCGGGATGAATTATAGTCTCCCAGTTGAATTCTCTAGGTTCCGGGGAATCAAGGCTGTATCCGCTAATCCTTTCATATGATTCACTTCTCCAGATCTCAGGATCCTTTCCATCGCTCGGGAACTCAGTCTCGTAGTAGTAATCGGAAATCGTCTCCGACATCGATCTGTATCTTTCCATTGAAAGTGATAGCTGGGTTTTTACAGATCTTTCCTCTTCAAGCTTCGCACTCAGAGAAGCGGTCTTCTCCTTTACCTGTCTTCTCAGAGTTCTGTTCCAGAAGTACATTAAAATCAGCACCAGGAAAACAACGCTTGCCACGGGAATTGCAAAGAAGAGCCAATAGAGCATATCACCGCTACTGTCTTCAGCATTAATATTGCCGAACCACTTGTTGAAGATTTGCCTGTACTCGCCCGTCGAAGAGATTATTGAGAGTCCTTCATTCAACAAAGAGAGCAGCTCGGAGTCACCCCGTTTCACGGCAAAACAGTATTCAAGACGTGTGACTGGATGTTCAGAATCCATCAGGTTCTTCAGCGAGAGATCTTCGATGAGAAATAATCCCTGAAGAGTATTCATAAGTACAGCATCGACCTCCCCGTTCTCAAGCATTCGCAATGCAATTTCGGGAGATTCGACCCTCACAACTTCGCTACCCACTCCCTCACTGGTTACAAGCTCATCCATCAGATCTCCCTTTTGCACTGCCACCCTGGACTCTCTTAGATCACTTAAAGAGGAAAATCCCTCGGTTCGTTTGTTATAAAAGATTGAACCATGAAGGATTGTGTGCGGATTGGAGAAATCAACGAGAAGATTTCTGCCTTCTGAGTAGTACATTCCCAGCAAACCGTCAATTTGACCGGATTCAAGTGCAGATCTAGCGCTTGCCCATGTTCTGAGTTCTATTTCAATTTCGAAATCGAGGGCCTTTGATATTGCCCGAAGAATATCAACGTTGAAGCCAACGGGTATTCCTCTTTCGTTCTCATATTCGAAAGGCGGGTAATCGACATCGCCACTGAATATGTACTTCATCTGTCCAAACAAAGTCAGAGATAATAGCATGAAGAAAACAATTGAAAATGCTTTTCTCATAACACACTCCCAGAAGAAGGCTATCTTCCTCAGAATTTACTATAACATTATGCGGCCTAAATCTATGTGGAGAGAAGAGAGTATTTGTCGACAATCGTTCGATCACATTGAGATGCCTGTTTTGGCGCCTCCAATGTGTAATAATTGAAAAGAGGTGATTGTTTTGAGAGAAACTCATGGAAGTGTAGATATAGGTTTGATTATTGGATTATTCTCACTTGTGCTGATTGGTAGCCTTGCATACCTCTTTCCTACCGCTAAGATTCCCGATCCAGGTGGTAAGTACGAAGTCGGAGTCGAGATTATTGAGCTGGATGATAACAGCAGGATCGATCCATTTTCCGACGGAGAAATGATCCGCAGGCTTGTGATTGATATATGGTATCCCTCGGATGATACATCGGGTAAGAGAAGAAGCCCATGGTTCAGGAGCCATTCGCTTTTTGTGAACAGCCTGGCCGATAATTATAATCTTCCACCCATGCTGTTTCAGCATTTGAGAGCCGTCAAAACTAATTCATTTATTGGCGCGGCTCCTTCGGCCAATGCAAATAATCTACCGGTAGTAATCTTATCTCCAGGGATGCCGGCTATAGTTCCCTTATATTTTTCATTTGCGGAGTATTTGGCTAGCAGAGGTTTTGTCGTGGTAGGTATTGAGCATCCGTATGCCGCATCAGTCGTGGAATTTTCCGACGGCAGTCAGTTTCACTTCAACAAAGATAGAGTGCTCGATCTTCCTGGAGTTGAGACGTTTGAAGAAGGTGCTAGGCTTTCAATGGAGTTGATGGCCGATGATCTGTCTTTTGTAATAGACAGTTTGTCTAAATTGAACGAAAGTGGACATCAGCTGGCGGGTATATTCGATGTTGACAGAGTTGCTGCATTTGGTCACTCTGGAGGTGGCGGAGTTGTTCACTTCGCATCAAATGATGACAGTCGAATAAAGGCTTTGCTTTCATACGATCCAGCGCTTTTCATGCTCAATGATAATGAGATTGAAGAGGGTATTGGAATACCTTCACTTATTATTGAAACCGATGAGTGGAAATTCCGAGAAGAATCGGGAAGGATATCGGATCTGATTGAAAGCAGCGTTTTTCCTCCCTTACATATAAAGATCTCCGAAGCCAGACACCCGGATTTTGCAATGCTAGATCATCTGTCGCCGTTAGCTCATTTTCTTGACTTCACTGGTAGTTTTATGAAGAGCGGTGGCGAATATTATCTCTACGACATTATTCAAAGCTTCCTCGAATATACATTTGGCAATTT
>NZ_JFHJ01000679.1:0-2438 GCF_003666285.1 Mesotoga sp. HF07.pep.5.2.highcov
GGCATATATTCGCTGGTTTTCAACATCTACATCTATTCCGCGGACAGCCTTCACATTTCCACTGTAAGTTTTTTGGAGATTTCTGATTCTTAGAGTCAATTGATCTCTTTCCATATCTTCTCAATCACCTCCAGGAGCCTCTCCAGAGAGATTCCCGATTTCTTCATGCGTAGTAGGGGCTCCCTTAGTTCAGCAGAGAGATTTTCAAAGACAGAGTCTCTGACCTGATCTCTGTTACTGACTACTATATACCCCAATCCCTGTCTCGCCATGATTATGCCTTCCATTTCTAGTTCCCTGTAGGCCCTGGCGACAGTGTTGGGATTCACCCTTATTTGGGAGGCCATTTCACGGATTGAGGGAAGAGTATCCCCTTCCTTAAGTCTCTCCTTAAGGATCTCTTCCCTCACCCCCTCTTGATTTGATCATATATTGGTAACGGGGACCTTATGTCGATGTCAAACCACACATTATCACCTTCTGTATTGCCTCAGCCATGTTAGTGACGCTTCTCGGTGAACGGAGAACCTTTCAACGGCAAACCTCTTTCTCTTGCTCTTACGAACCCCCTACCTGCTGTTACCGACCACGTTTTCTGAAAAGTCACTCCAACTCCTTAATCCATTCGACAATCAGGTCAATCAATTCAGCGGAGACATAACCTGGCCTGTTATATTCTTCAACGCTCTTTATCTTTCCGTTTGTTTCCATGAAGAGATGATTCAAGCCTTCAAGCAATTCGAGTGTGACATTGGGCCTGTCTCCAAGTTCCTCGACAAAGATGTCGAAGTAGTGTTTGGGGCTCTGAAAATCCAGTTCGGCATTTGCAATCAATACAGGTAGCTCAGTTTTCTCCAGTACAGGCATACAGAAATATCTGTCGAGGCTGTAGTAGTATGCTGCTGTAAGCCCTGGGGATAGCTCCGTTTCTTCAGGGATTTCTCCATTCAGTAACTGAGTGAAGAACTCGATTGTCTGAGCTTTCTGTTCTTCCGTCATTTGATCGCCGGCTAGATCGAGATTCTGATCCAAACTTATTTGAGCGAGTTTGACTGGAGAACCGGCAAGAACTACGACACCATCGACTCCAGCCTCTTCAGCAATCCATGGAGCGACCATTCCACCCATAGAATGTCCGACGAGGTAAATCCCGCTGAACTGGGGAATTGACTTCATCTGTTCGATGACGACCAGAGCGTCGTCCACGTATTCCGCTTCGGCAGTGGTTCCGATTTCATCCATTTTATCCGGGTAGACCAGGTACTTCTTCGGATATCTAAGCGTCGCAATTCCCTTCGATGCAAGTCCCACTGCGATGTCTCTGTAAGGCTTGTTCGGGCCCAAAGTTCCATCGATGTCGAGTGTTCCCGATCCCTGCAATATGATCACCAACGGGTATGATTCCAGACCATTAGGGACCATAAGTTTTGCAGGAAGATAGTATGGTTCCTTGCCTACGGTGATATCTTGTTCCGTGTAGGCTGAAGGGTCGGCATAATCGGGTAACTCCCTTTCAGAATATGCTGATTGACGGAAATAGAACCCCGCCACCTTTTCGTCCTTATCGAGAGTGACTGTAATGTCAAAGATTCCATTTGCAAACCTGCATGCCAGAACAAAGGAGATCATTCCGTCACTCTTTGATGATTCCAGATTCAGGACTTCTTCGAACTCACCGGCCATGCTGACAATATTCGCATATGCCCCTTTTAAAGCCTCAGGGCTTAGACTTGCCTTAACCTGCTCGGTCTGAAGCTCGAAGATCTCTTCGAATTTTCCAGAGAAGAATCCATTTATATAGGTGTCGACTACTTCATTTCCGGTTTCAATCATTACTGTCTCCGTTTCGGGCTCCACGTAAGAAGATGGCCTAATGAAGAATCCTGCCACCTTTTCTTCGGCGTCCAGAGTAATTATCACATCGAATATTCCCGCCTTGAATTCGCAGGCAAATAAGTATGACACAAGATCGCCTTGAGGTACTTCGTTTATGTCTAGGACCCGGAGGAAGTCACCAACCTGCATCCGCAATTGCCCTCTGAGATTTCTCATGGCGGAAAGCGGTTGCGCCTTCTTCATCTCGGCATTCTGCAACTCATAAGCTTCGGGATATTTCCCGTTGAAGAAACTGTTGAAGTACTGTTCCGCTACATCAATCGAAGCGAAAGATAGAACCGATGCAATTAAAACCGTACTAACTAGAATCCTTCTAAACATTTTTCTTCCTCCTTAACAATTAGCTACAGTACGTTCTCTTTTAATGGTCAAGATCGATGTTTACCGCCAGTTCGGTGTTGACCGGCTCCCTTCACAGACAAAGAAGAGCAGATAGATGCTTTAAAGAGCCGTCCTTCGTTGATCATGTACACGCCCTTGGACTAGATCGAAAACCAGATCCCGGATCAAGTTCGGGATGACAGTGTTAGGTAATTACGATA
>NZ_JFHJ01000485.1:0-6247 GCF_003666285.1 Mesotoga sp. HF07.pep.5.2.highcov
CAGAGATTCTAAGCGAAGAGGCGGCGACATTGCTGGTCGAAGAGGCTTTTGAGAACTGCTCAATAGCGAGCGGAGAGGATGTCTATATCTTCCATGACGGAACTGGTGAGTACCGTGACTTTGAAGGTTATTCAGGAGCCTTCCAGAAAAAGACCGTGAAGGAAAAGATCGATACCGTGGTGTCTCTGGAGAAGCTGGCTCTCGAATACGACAAAAGGATCGTGATGGTTCCGACATGTAGGACTGCCGATACCTGGTCGGAAGTAACCATAATCAATACACTTGGATTGAATAGGCGGTACAAAAGCGACGGTGGATTTGCTGTTGTAGTGAGTCTCGCAGGCGACGAGAAATCCAAGAAGACGGGTTTCAGTTTCTCACTTGTCAGAACGCCTGAAGAGCTGGATGTGAAAAGAGTCGCTGAAGAGGCTTCAAAAAGAGCCATAGACCAACTCGGCGCCAGAAATGTGAAGAGTGGAAAGTACAGAGTTGTTTTCAGAAACGATGTCTTCGGGCAGCTTTTCGGAACTTTCACCTCAATGTACTCGGCGGACAACGTTCAGAGGGGCCTTTCCATCTTGAAAGGGAAAATGGGGACCGTAATTGGATCAAGCAAGCTTACGGTGTACGACGACCCGTTCCTTCCCGAGAGTCCTTACAGTAAGCCATTTGACGACGAAGGGGTGCCGACGCGTAAAAAAGCGCTTGTTGAGAAAGGCGAGTTAAAGACTTTCCTGTATGACTTGAGAACGGCCGCGAAAGACGGTACGAAGTCCACGGGGAACTCCGTAAGGGGTACTTACAGGTCAAAGCCTTCAATAGCCCCAGTGAACACTGTTGTTAGATCGGGAGACTTAAGTTTCGATGAACTCCTCGAAAGTATGGGCGAAGGCATACTGGTCACTGATCTTACCGGCCTTCATTCCGGCACAAATCAGGTTTCAGGCGAATTTTCACTCGGAGCGAGCGGCTTTTTCGTGAAGGACGGGAAGATAAGTAATCCCATAGAGCAGTTTACGATATCTTCAAACATATTGAAGGTCTATAGTGGCATTTTAGAAGTTGGCAGCGACTCGGTTTCATCTATCTATCGTGTGAGTTCTCCTTCGGTCTTAATAGATGAAATCGATGTGGCTTCTGAATGATAACGGAGGTGACTCTTTTGCCCTTATACAGTTTTGTCTGCAAAGAATGTGGTCACGAGGAGAGTCTTCTTTTGGGGATGAGCGCTCCGGTGCCTCCCTGTGAAAAATGCGGAGGTATTCTCTCAAAGCAGATAACTAATATTTCAAGTTTCGGATCATCCTCGGGTTCTGACAGTTGCGGCTCATGCTCCGGCGGAAGTTGCTCAACCTGCGGACACTGATTCTTTCAGATACGGAAGTGCCCGGATAATCTGCCCGGGCACTTATGTGTGGATAAGACCGAATGAATTCACTTGACTTCAGGATAGTTCGTCCTAGAATGGATATTTAGAAAAGTTAGACTGCTTTTATCCTTCCAACCTATTTGCGAGATTTTTCTCAGTAGAGTTCCAGATATTTACGGATCTCCCAGTCGGTGATCGAAGCGCAGAATTCGTTCCATTCGCCCTCTTTTGATCTGACGAATGTGCTAAATATATGTTCGCCTAGCGTAGACCTCACGAATTCGCTGTTTCTGGTAAACTCAAGAGCACTAATTAGAGTCCCTGGGAGGTTTTCTATCATCAGTTCCTTTCTTCTCGAGCCTTTCATTTTGAAAATATTCTCATCGACTGGATTGGGCGGGTCGATCTTCTTCTCTAAACCGTCCAGACCGGCGGCAAGAGCCAATGCGAGCGCAAGATAAGGATTGCACGTGGGATCGGGGCTCCTGAATTCCAGCCTGGTTCCATCTCCCCTTGTGCTGGGTATTCTGATCATTGCGCTCCTGTTTCCCAGCGCCCAAGAGATATTCACGGGGGCCTCGTATCCAGGTGTAAGTCTCTTGTAGCTGTTTATGGTTGGATTCGTAACAGCAGTAATCTCTTTTGCGCGTGAGATAATTCCCGCGACGAAACTCAGAGCGGTTTCGCTTAACCCGTGATCTTTTGAGGAATCGTAGAAGGCATTGTTGCCGTCCGAGAAGAGGCTCATATGGACATGCATCCCCGATCCGTTGACTCCCGAAAAGGCTTCGGCATAAATGTTGCATGAAATCCATTGGCTATAGCTATCGTCTTCACAACCCATTTGAACGTCTGGATGTTATCTGCGGTTTTCAGTATGTCAGTGTATCTGAAATCAATTTCGTGTTGTGAAGGGGCCACCTCATGATGTGCCGCCTCAACTTCAAACCCCATTTCCTGAAGAGAAAGCACGATCTGTTTCCTTACCTCCTCACCTCCATCAACTGGAAGGAGGTCGAAATAACTTCCCGTATCCAGAAATGCTCCGATCGGTTTTCCACGGTCATGGTCTCTCTTGACTATAAAGAATTCTGGTTCAGGACCGGCGTAAGTCTCAAACCCCATACTCTTGGCTCGCTGGATAACTCTCTTCAAAACATATCTTGGATCTCCCTCAAATGGTGTACCGTCAGGTTTGTAGACATCACAGATGAGTCTTATAGTTTTTCCCTGACAGTTGTCCCAGGGAAGGAAGGCGAAAGTCGAAAGATCCGGCCGTAGGTACATGTCGGACTCCTCGATTCGCACAAAGCCGTCGATTGAGGATCCGTCGAACATTGCACCCTTTTCCAGAATTGTAGGCAGCATTCTTGCAGGAACTTCCACATTCTTCAGCATACCGTTTATATCGGTTATCTGAAGCCTGACGAAACCAATTTCTCCAGATTCGCATTTCTGAATCAATTCTTTTTCAGTCATGTTACTCCCCCGCTATCCTTGCCCGACCCAAGGGCATGAGATACTAAAGTATACGCCAAACTGATAACATTATAAATTATTAGTTGAATTTTTCAGGGATTGATTGATGATAAACTAATCACATGGAGGTGCCCGATGAACATAAAGCGTGCCTTTGTCAGCGTACATGACAAGTCAAGAGTGGAAAAGATCGCTGGATATCTAGTCTCGAACGGTGTAGAAATCGTCGCCACTGATCATACCGCGGAATACCTTATGGATCATGGTGTCGAGGCAATAAAGGTCGCTGATTACACTGGGTTTCCTTCGATATTCGACGGAAGGCTGAAAGCTATCCACCCAAAGATTATAGGTGGAATTCTTGCGATCCAGGATCTTCCTGCCCATATTGAGGAAATGAGAGAACATTCGATTTTGCCTTTCGACATGATAGTTATGAATCTCAAGCCTTTTGAGTCCGCTGTAAAGGAATCACCGGATGAGTCTAATCTCTCAAAAGAGATCGATATCAGTGGACCGGCCCTGCTGATGGCGGGCGCCAAGAACCACAGGGACATTGTAGTCATATCCGATCCCATGGATTATGATGAAGTGATTGACAGTTTAGAGGACTGTGGAGATGTTCCCCTTCTTAAAAGAAGAAGATACGCTCTTAAGGCGATCTACGCTGCCTTGCTTTACAATTCTTCCATTCATAAGGCGTTATCGCAGATTTTTGCTTCCGAGAAATACGACTATACGGTCATGGAACACGTTATGCAGCTGCTTTACGGGGACAACCCCTCTCAGAAGGCTCATTTGCTAAAGCTTACGAAGGAACCTGGTCTGCTTGATGAGGTTCAGATCGGTAATCCCGCCATTGGACTCAAAAAGTCTCAGCTGAGAAACATTAATGTTTTCATGGAGCTTTATTACTACAGCGACAACATTTCGCTTTTCCTAGATAAAGGTAAGATCACAAAAGTCTTTGCGGGCAAGGTACCGGACGATTTTTCCATGGGCGGTCCCGATACGATGTTTGCTTCGACCTTTGCCATCGATGGTGATACTTTGAAGAGACTGAGTGACAATGGCGTAGAGGCTTTTGGAGGCGTTTTCGACCGCGATGCCATACGCGCTGCAAGAGAGAGAGATATAATGATACTGACCGTACCGGCCCATGAAGCGGTGACACTATCGAAGGAAACTTATTCGGGCTTCGGGAACTATTTTGTAAGAGAACTCACATTCGAGATGAAGAAGTATGACCTTGATACAGACGGAAGGCTCGCTCTCTATTGTTCACGCGTGAACAGGGCGAACAATTTCTCAATTTTCAAAGACGGTGAGAGTATTCTTCTCAAGAGCGGTTTGAGTTACGAAGAACTTCAGAGTTACGATTTCGGCAGTCATGATTTGAGGGATTCTGTAATGGCTTCTGACAATGATTTGACCGACGATCTGATAGTAAGAATACTTGCCTCCGGGGTTAGACAGATAATCCTTCCCGGTACGAAAAGAACCTATTCGAACAGAAACATTCTAGTGCTTGGAATAGACTTCACCAGACTGAACAACTAGAGATCACTTGAAAGCTGAGAAAGCAGAATATATAATGTATATACACCATGCTAGGTGGGGAGCTGGCGGTTCCCTGTACCCGAAATCCGCCATACGCGGGGCCGAATGCCTTTTGAGGCTTTGCCGGTTTGGTGTCGGTTTGTCTAAAGGTGTTGAGGATTGAGTCCTGCGCAACGGGAACTTGCGAACCTGGTCAGGTCCGGGAGGAAGCAGCCATAAGCGAGCGCTCTCGTGTGCCGCGGGGTTGCTCAGTCTGAGCCGGAAGGCAAATACGGCCAGGTCGGGAATGTCGATGGAGGATGCATGGTGTTTCTTCTTCTATGTATCGCACCTAATCATCTGTTAGAATTAATATGACAATAATAGACGGTTTTAGGAGGTACATGGGATGTTATTAAAAGGAGAAAAGGCGATAGACTTCTCACTATTCGGTTCGGATCTTAAGGAATACAAACTCAACGAATATCTAGGAAAGAAAGTTGTACTCGTTTTCTACCCCGGTGCGTTCACGAGTGTATGTCAAAAGGAACTATGTACATTCAGAGATTCTCTTGCGAACTTTGAGAGCCTTAACGCTACAATTCTCGGGATAAGTATGGACAGCCCTTTTGCCAACAAAGCTTTCAAGGAGCAAAATTCCCTTTCCTTTCAGCTTCTCTCAGATATTGGAGGAGAAGTATCCGGGAAGTACGGCGGCGTGCATCAGGACTTTGCCGGCGTAAGGGGTCTCACTGTTTCAAAGAGAGCCGTATTTATTGTGAATAAAGACGGAAAGATTTCCTACACATGGGTTTCAGACGATCCCAGAGTTGAGCCAGATTACGCAGAAATCTCGAATCATCTTAAGAAGATTTAGCGATGGGGGGATAACCCCCACCGTCTTTGTTAGAGGAGGTTAGTATGACAGAATTCAGCTTTCCGGAGCACTCGACGGAGCTTCTTGAAACCCTCAGGGACGGGAGAGTTCTGATCGGAGTAACAGATGGCGTTGAAACGAACCTGATAACCGTTGGCTGGGGTTTCCTGGGTTACACATGGAATCGACCTGTCTTCATTGCCATGATAAGGCCCAGCAGATTCACGCACGATTTTTTCAGAAGCAGCGACGGATTCTCGGTCAATTTCATGTCAGCAAAGTGGCAGGAGGCTCTGGATTTCTGTGGAACAAGAAGCGGAAAGTATTTCGACAAGTTCAAGGAAACCGGATTGACTGCTAGAGAGGGGCTGTCACCTTCAATAGTCGTAGTAGATGAGGCTGACAAAGTTCTGGAGTGTCGCGTTGTTTCAAAGGAAGCGTTGACGCCTTTGGCTCTGAATGGTAGTATAGCCAGCACATTCTATGGCGATAATTCTTATCATTCGCTCATCTTCGGCGAAATTACAGATTCATACACTCTTCCTTGAGAATACTCCTACAAAGAATGTGAGCAAGAGAGAGGCTACTAGAATTGACCAGAGAATGTATGACGACCAGTTGGGAGTCTGGAGGCTCAGCTTCAGAGAAGAGTCCAGCAGAAGAATATCTCTTGCGAAAATCAGAGAGACTATGGATTGAAAGGAAGACAGGAATCCTAGAACGAGGTTCCAATTCCTTATTCCCGCGCTCAGTGAAGTAATCAACGCAAAAACGTAGATAAAGAATGAAATAGGCGCGAACACTATTCCTGCGATGAAGATAGGCCTAATCGAGTCTGCATCTTGCACAATGTTCGTCGACATTTGGTTTGCCGTGACTATCAAAACTATCGAAAGCAAACCAACTATGACACCTGCGGCCGTAAAGTATTTGTAAGCCTTTTCCTTTCTGCGAGCATATGCAACGCTTATTGCCCCGCGATC
>NZ_JFHJ01000092.1:0-7411 GCF_003666285.1 Mesotoga sp. HF07.pep.5.2.highcov
TGCACTCAGAATAGTTATCCTTGCCACCCCCACGATAGGAGTTCAGGTTATTGCATCTGGAATGTTCCAGGCTCTCGGAAAGGCTTTACCAGCACTTTTCTTATCCCTCCTCAGGCAGATAATCATACTTATCCCTCTGATTTTAGTTATCCCGCGCTTCCTTGGGATTAACGGCATCTGGATATCCTTCCCTCTTGCCGATTTGATTGCTTTCGCAATCTCGCTGGTTTTCTACCTTAGAGAGTTGAAAATATTCCATTCAGGCGAGCTCAATGTTGAGGAGGAATAACGGATGTCTCATGATCTATCTTTCAGTGGGGAAGGGTACATAAGTCGCTGGATATACTGCATTTCACGCAGTGCAAACGTCTACTTCAGCAGGGAAATGCAGAAATATGGATTGGGAAGCGGGCACTTCTTCTTTTTGAGAGTTCTTATGTCAAAAGAAGGAATCAGCCAGAACGAACTTAGCGATATTCTTGGCGTTGACAAGGCCACGACCGCAAAGGCTATGAGCAAACTAACTGAAGCGGGTTACGTTAAGAGAGAAATCGATTCTTTGGACACCCGGGTTTACAAGCTTTTTCTTACCGATAACGGGAAGAAGATCGGACAGAAACTCCGAAAACTTGGCTCGGAGCTTGAAGAGATACTAACGGAAGGCTTTTCAGGCGACGAAAAGCAGCAACTGCTATCCCTTCTTGAGAGAGCAGCCACTAATGCGAAAAAGGCAAAGTAAGTTCATAACTATCTCCGGGTCCCTTCTCAGGCAATCAAAAAACACGGTCTCCGCAAACGCAGAGGCCATGTTTGTGGGACATTGCGAAAAGCTTATCTGAATCTTCAGTAAAGAGTCTTCAAGAACTCTTTTATTTCTTCGGAAGCCGCGTAATCCTCTGGGGTCTTATCGGAGTTGTCCTTGACATTTGCTAGAAGGCCGAAACTGTTTAGAATTGTCAACATTTCAATTCCGTCCCATTCGTCCTGAACCGCATAATGAGCGGGTGTCATACCGGCATGGTCCCTATGATTTACGTTGGCCCCCTTCTCTCCGAGATGGGAGATCGCCTCCATGTTATAGTCTACTACAGCATAGAAAATTGGGGTTCTGCCTTCGTCATCTTCGGCGTCGATATTTGCCCCACTTTCCAGCAAGTAATCAACCATCTCCAGACTCCCATAACTACCCACCGCTGCATGGATTGGCTGAAGACCTCCCTGTGCTTTTATCGAGACGTCTGCTCCTTTCTGGATCAAAAGCTTTGCAATGTCAGTTTTTCCATATGCCGCAGCGATATGAAGCGGAGAGATCCCGGTCTCGACTTCGTTGTTGTCTACGCTGATTCCTGCCGAAAGCAACTGCTCGATAACTTCTACATCTTCTTCATACACGGCTAGATGCAGATGGAACGGTAAATAGTTGTTGTTGTCCCTTGCCAGGACGTCCGCTCCAAGAGAGATCAACAGCTTGACATTCTTGAGGTGATCATCTTCGGCAGCGATATGGAGAGGTGTCTTTCCCTCGTTGTTTCTAGCGTTTATATCGATCCCAAGCTTGACAAACATTTCTATGTTTTTTGTGGAACCTTTTCCGGCAGCACGATGGAGGAGAGTATTCCCATCCTCATCTACAGCCCAGTAGTCCGCTCCAAACTCAATCAGCTTAATAGCGACATCGTTTTTCGACTTAGATACAGCCAGCTGAAGCGGCGTGTAGTACTCGTTTCCTACAGACACATCGGCCCCGTATTCCAGAAGAGCCTCTATGCCCTCAATTGGGAGGCCTTCCGATATAGCTAGGTATAGCGGCGTTCTGCCGTCTTTGGCCGGTCGGTTTGGATCGGCGCCGCTTTCCAGAAGGAATTTTACGGTGTTTGTTCCCTTCGAAAAGATCGCGGCGATCAGCGGAGACCGGAAAGCATATTCAACTCTCTCAAGATCGGCTCCCTTCTCTACAAGATACTTCACAACTTCCAGAGTAACGTCGTTCTTGGAGTTGTCACAAGCGAGGATCAAGGGCGTATAGCCTTCATAAAACATCGAACTTGCTGGATGAGCGTTTATATCCGCCCCTCTTTCAAGCAGTATCTTCACAACCTCGAGGAGGCCCTTTCTCGCCGCGTAATGAAGAGCGGTATAACCGTTGTCGTCAACAATGGAGATGTCTGCTCCGGATTCGATTAGAAAAACCGCAATATCCGAGTGGCCGGAATCTGCAGCAACCATAAGGGCCGATTTGTTTGCGTAACCCAACTCATTGATGTCACCACCGCTGTTCAAGGCTTCCTTTACTCCCTGTAAGTCACCGTTGGACGCACTGCTGTAAACGTTTGAAAATAAGACTGCTGATAGCAGCAATACAGACAAAAGCACTGACAAGATTTTTCTCATACTTGAATCCTCCTTCATGGATGTAGGCAATTTCAGTTATTTGAAATAGCTAATGATCTCCGCGTGTGACAGTATCCAGCTGAAATATTCCATTAACCTGTCGAGATCCATACAAGAGTGATCTTGAATCTAACATCAGGTTGAACTAACTGGTTCAGAAACATACTGCCCTTGTTTTATGAAGCGGACACTTGAGTATACTTTTCTGTGGAACTGTGAACGATCTACTATTCGCAGTCTCGAATCACGAAAGTGCATGTTCAACGGCCGCCCGGGCGTGAATGGCCGTCGTATCGAAAACGGGAATGTCCACGTCGGACTCTTTTATCAAAAGAGGTATTTCGGTGCAACCAAGGATCACTCCCTCTGCTCCGTTCATTTGCAACCCGTTAATTATTTTCTTATATGCCGACTTTGATTCTTCTCTAAAGATTCCTTTGCACAGCTCCTCGAAGATGATCCTATCTACTACTGCCCTTTCTTCTTCCGAGGGAACGATAACACTTATCCCAAATCCCGCCAATGTATCCCTATAGTAAGCTCTTTCCATGGTGAATCTTGTTCCGAGGAGTCCAACGGTTTTAAGTCCTCTTCGCTCGATCTCCTCACCGACAGCAATGCCTATTTCGATGACCTCGAGTCCGGATGCCTTTTCAATTTCCCTTGCTATGAGGTGCATTGTGTTCGTACAGATAATCAGAAAATCCGCACCCGCTCTCTTAAGATCTTGGGCAGCCTCGGAAAGGACTCTCTCTATACCCTTCCAGTCATCCGTCTTCATCATGTCCGAGACCGGTCCGAAGTCAACGGAAGCCATTATGCATTCCGCGGAATGCAATCCCCCAAGCCTGTTCTTAACCATCTCATTAAGCAATCTGTAGTACTCGAGCGATGACTCCCAGCTCATTCCTCCAAGTAAACCTATGCGCTTCATGTCTACGCTCCGAAGACCTCATCCAACCAGTCAAGAAGAACTGAATTGGACAAGGGAAGATTTGTAACCTGACAGTGGGAATCTGCGCCTTCTTCTCTAGTGAAGATCCTCATTGTTGACTTTCCCGAAACGCTATCAGAAGCTTCCTTCGCCTGGGAAAGCGCCTCTTCTCCTTCTCCCTCACTAACCATTGCAAGGAAGGGAACCTGGATATTCTTTATGCTATCACCGACCACAAAGTCCTTCATTCTCTCGAAAGCCTTGAACATTGAATGCCTTCCATATTTAAGCATTATGTTAACGAGCTGCAGTTTTTGGGCCTTCGATAGATACTCGGTCGGCACAAGATCGACTGTCTCAAGTGTAATGTCTTCGGGAGAATTGATCGCTTCTCCGGCAAATGCAGACATGTACTTGTACATATCAGTAATTGGCGAGTTAGAAATCAGGGCCCTTATTCTGCAATCGTTTGCCGCCGCCCTAAGCGAGAAGTATCCTCCCAGACTTATGCCGTACAGCGCAAGTTTAGAAGGGTCGACATCCTCCTTCGACAGGGCATAATCGACAACTTTGGAGATCGGGACTTCGTAGTCGGGACGCAACGGAGTCTCTGGCGAGAACCTTCTCATTCCCACCTGACCGGGACCATCGAAGAGAACAATCGCGTAACCCCTTTGCAAAGCGGCCGAGCCCGCCTGGAAATACATTTCTTCCGACGTCCCGTCAAAACCACTCATCATCATTATCGTCTTCTTCTTGCCGCCTGTTGTCGGAGCAATCCAGTACGCCGGAATAAAATCCTCGCCGTATGGTATCCTCTCCGCTTCAAATTGAATATCGGTGGTCCTGAAAGCATATACAAAGCAATCTCTGCTTTCCATTCCGAGGTATCTTGTCTTCGAGTCTCTGGGATCGCCAAAATACTCGGCAGCTCTGAAATAATTTGCAGCCCTCAAAAACTCCTGTCTCGCGCTCTCGTTATTGCCTTTCTGAAGAACTATAAGGGCGTGATTCTTCAGCTTCGTCGCGAGCTCTTTGAATGACTTCACCCACGAGTCGGGATCGTCGCAATTTATATGCGGTACAAGAGAGAGGATCTCCCCAACCGTTCCCCCTTCGTAGGAAACCGCTCCGAGAGACCTGTAAAGTTGAAAATCGAATTCGACATCACGCAGTATTCTCACATCTAGCAAACCTCTTGAGACTCTCTTTGAATTGTCCCCCATTTCGCACCTCCTTTAACGCCTTTTCTCAATAATACTATCAGAAAAGAGTTCTAATACCGAAAGCGAAACGCTCTTGAGAAGGTAATAATGCAACATGAAATCTGATATTATCAGACTGGAGGTGATCACATGAAAAGAGTGATGGTGATTCTTATACTGCTTGTGACTGCGTTTGCCTTTTCGTGGTCGGGGCATGACGCGCTTACTTATATCATTGTTTCGCAGTATGAGGATGATTTCGATGAGTTTGTCCAAATTACCCCTTATACGTACGCCGATGTAGATACTCAGGAGTACAATCCGGCCATAGAGGGTTTCTACGATTATCTCGGTGAAAACTATCTGCCTGAAGAAGACCTCGATCTTTACACCTCGATCTTCCCAAACCCCAAACCCGTTGACAACTTGGCGCCCCTGTGGCAGATCCTTTCTGTCTATTCTTACGAGCCCGATCTAGGTATGGACAAGGGGCTTGAACTTAAAGGAATAGAGACACTTCTCGGAGACAGCCAGGGGTTGAGACACATGGAATACAGAATGCTTTTCTTCATTAGAATTGGTAAAGCGACCGACGTGGTTCAGTATTTCAGTGATCTCGCCGAGATTGCTTATTCGAGAGGAGACCGTTACTGGGCATACCGGTTTATGGGAAGAGCCATTCACTATCTTGAAGACGTCGGTCAACCATTTCATACTTTCCCGGCACCGTTTTTCGAGCTGGTGAAGCTACCATTCAATATAGACAAGTGGCAGACTGTTTTTGCAAACTTTCATTTCGCATATGATTTCTACGGAGGATACCTGCTCTGGGAAGAATACGAACCGCTCGTTGAGGCGATCAAAGAGGTTTCACCCAAAGAGATTAAGGATCCGAAGCAAGCGGCCGTTAGTTTGCGAAGATACTCCAGAAATAAGCTGAGTTCAGTATATTACGAACTTAAACGTACAATGGGGGACGAACTGGAAAATCCCGAGGCAGTCTGGCTAGGAAAAGCTTACTTCGACGATCTTCAAAACGCAGGCGAAACAGAGAAGCTCGATGCGCTTTCAGTAGAGATTTTAAGAGAAACTGCCTCCTATGTAAAGGGTTACATAAACTATATGCTTGCGAGATTCGCCGAGATAGATTCCGAATCCTAGAAGCGCTGTTCTTAAAATCAAAACGGCGATAGTCAGAGGTATACTCTATCGCCGTTTTTGCTGGTTTAATGAAGTGGCCGGACTAATCGGCGTCCTTGCCGCTTCGATCATGTGTTCGAGAGGCAATCTCGTAGAACTTCTTGAGCCTGTCAACGACAAGTCGATTGAAACTGCCTGAAGAGTACTGCCCGTTCTTTCCGATTTTCCCCGGTTTCATTCCCGTGAGAATTTCTATAGCCTCGTCCACGGTTTCGATAGTCCAGACATTGAATCTACCTTCTTTAATCGCTCCTATTATTTCGTCGTTTAGAATCACGTTATCGGAGTTCGCTTCGGGCACTATCACTCCCTGCTGGCCGTTGAAGCCCTTAATTTTGCAGAGATCATAAAAACCCTGAATCTTGTATTGGACACCACCTACCGGCTGAACTCGTCCGCTCTGGTTTATTGAACCTGTTACGGCTATCGACTGTTTTATTGGAACTTCAGCAATTGCAGAAAGGAAGGCTATCGTTTCGGCAACCGAAGCGCTATCTCCTTCAACCGCCGAGTAAACCTGCTCGAAACTTATCGAGCCATTTAGGCTTAGCGGGAACTGCTGCGCGTATTTCGAGCTCATATATCCTTGAATGGTCAGACTGGCCTTATTGTGAATATGTCCACTAAGCTCGGATTCCTTCTGTATATCGACGATTCCGCTGTTGCCAGGTCCGACTTTGGCGGTAATCTTCACCGGTATTCCGAAAGAAAGATCTTCAGTCTGGATCACTGTCAAGCCGTTTATTTCGCCGACAAGTTCCCCCTCTGTTTGAACCATTAAAGTCGAGTTCTGGAACATCTCTTTAATCTTATCTTGATAGAGCGAAACCCTTTTGTGCATTTCTTCCCATGCAGTCGATACGTCATCGGCCTGTATCATCTCGTGACCACTGACTTCCGCGACGGCCGAGCTTTCGAGAAGGATCTGTTCAAGTGCACCGAACTGTGTAGAAACCTTCTTTCTACTCCCAGAAAGGAAGATCGCTCTTTTGATGACCTCTATTATTCCTTCTCTCTCTAA
Organism: Mesotoga sp. HF07.pep.5.2.highcov; assembly: GCF_003666285.1. NCBI lineage: Bacteria > Thermotogati > Thermotogota > Thermotogae > Kosmotogales > Kosmotogaceae > Mesotoga > Mesotoga sp. HF07.pep.5.2.highcov. The sequence goes on from NZ_JFHJ01000092.1 coordinate 6,752, forward strand.
TGGCCTTAAGGAGTTCGCCTTAACAATATTGCACATGAGTCCGCAGAGCTTGTCCACAGTATCATTCTGTATAGTCATTTCCCAGTCGAACTCTGCCTTTACTTTGAAGAGCTTCTTAAAATCGGTGTCAAGGGTGCTAAGCATACTGTATATCCAGGGCTCTCCGATCATGACGATCTTTATGTCAAGTGGAATCGGCTCCGGCTTCAGACTCACAGTCGAAAGCAGGCCGATCTTATGTTCAAGATTCTCGATTCCCTCCAGGCCCGAAAAGAGAACCTGTTTCAGTGTTTGCCAAACATACGGTTCACTTAGCACGTTTTTAGCATCTAGAACAAGGTATCCGCCATTGGAACTGTGTATCGCTCCTGGTCTTATCATTGTGTGATCGGTATCGAGCATTCCCATCTTCGCTACGTACTCGATTCTTCCAAAGAGGGAAGAGTAATTGGCGTTTGTTACCTCTACAACCGGTTTTCCCTCTATTCCAGAATTGTCGACAAATAGGTTTACTGCGTATCTCTTGCCAAAAAAGGCCTTCGAATCGATCTCCTGGCTGAAGAAGACTCCAAGATTGTCAAGAAGATCCTTCTTCATGCTCTCAATAAAGTCCACAACCTCTTTACTTTCGCTGAATCTATCCTTCATCTCCCTTATGTG
>NZ_JFHJ01000219.1:0-5359 GCF_003666285.1 Mesotoga sp. HF07.pep.5.2.highcov
TTCGACGAGGCTCTCGGTTTGCCAACAGAAGACTCCGTCACGATAGCCCTCAGAACGCAACAAATAATTGCTTCCGAAACCGGCGTTGCAGATACTGTCGATCCACTTGGCGGAGCTTACTTCATAGAGGAGCTCACAGACAGAATGGAAGAACTGGCGATGGACTACATTCAGAAGATCGATGACCTTGGGGGCATGGTTGAGGCCGTCCGCAATGGATTTGTGCAAAAGGAGATCCTTGACAGCGCCTACAAGTATCAGGTTTCTATCGAAAACAAAGAACAGATAATCGTAGGTGTAAATGAGTTTGTAAGTGAAGACAAGGAAGTCAAAGATATTCTCAGGCTGGATCCTGCAATCGAAAACAGGCAGAAAAAGAAGATCGAAATGCTCAGAACGAGAAGAGACAATGGCAAAGTCGAGAGTCTGCTTGACGATCTCAGAGAGGCGGCAAGGGGTAGTGATAACCTCATGCCGTTCATACTTAAGGCTGTCAAAGCCTATGCTACTCTGGGAGAGATCGCGAATGCTCTTAGGGACGTTTTCGGAGAATACACCGAAGCCGTTATTCTCTAGAGAGGGGTGGAGACGATGAAGATCAAGGTACTAGTGGCAAAGCCAGGGTTAGATGGACACGATAGGGGAGCAAAGGTTGTTGCTATGGCGCTCAGGGATGCGGGAATGGAAGTGATATACACGGGTCTCAGGCAATCTCCCGAATCTATTGTGAAAGCCGCCCTTCAGGAGGATGTCGATGTCGTAGGACTCTCCATACTCTCAGGCGCTCACATGAAGATATGCAGCAAAGTTCTAAAGCTGATGGAAGATTCGGGAATTGGAGATAAGCCCGTCTTTGTTGGTGGAATTATCCCTCCAGAAGACGCCGAAGAGCTTAAGAAGGCAGGGATCTTCGAGGTTTTTGGACCGGGAACTTCCCTGAAATCTATCGCAGAAAAGATCGAGAAAACGGTAAAGAAATGAGATCCATGGAACTAAAGATAGATCAGTTAAAGGTTTCCAGAGTTTTGAGTATAATAGAAAACAACACGGACGAAGCCAGGAAGATAATCGACAAACTACCTCAAAGAGACTACTTCGTAATTGGCGTTACAGGGAGCCCGGGAGCAGGGAAATCATCCTTAACCGACCGCCTTGCATGTATGAGTGCAGTTGAGAAGTCGACGGCCGTTGTTGCGATAGATCCTTCAAGCCCGTTCACAGGAGGAGCCTTTCTTGGGGACAGGATAAGGATGAGAAGGGCTACCGATTATCCCGGAATTTTTGTTAGGTCGATGGCGAGTCGCGGAAATGTTGGTGGACTGAGTCCTTCGATATACAATACGGTTGAGTTTCTCGGTAGAAGCGGTTACGACTGGATTTATGTTGAGACAGTAGGAGCCGGCCAGTCTGAGACGGATATCGCAAATCTCGCCGATATAGTGGTTCTCGTATTGGCACCGGGTCTTGGAGACGATGTACAGACAATGAAGGCCGGTATTATGGAGATCGGTGACATATTTGTTGTAAATAAGAGTGATCTTCCCGGCTCCGATCAGCTGTTTTCGAGAACAAGAGCAATCCTTGAACTCTCTGGAAAGCAATTACCTGTCGTGCGAACGAATTCCATCAAAGGCAACGGAATTGAAGAGCTTCACAAGAAGATCGAAGAAATTTTGGAAGATTATATAAATTCGGGAAGGCTATCCGAAAAGCGAAGAAAGCGCAACCTTTACAATAACTTGAACAGCGCGTACCAGATTATAAAGGAACACTACGCCGAAAATGCTAAACTTGAAGAGTTGATAAAATATCTTCTTGAGAATATCGGGAGGTAGTCGAAGTGAGATCCGACAAGATAGACCATATAGGCATAGCCGTTAGATCAATCGAGGAAAGACTTTCTGTTTACAGAGATCTGTTGAAGCTCGAACTAACCGGGATCGAAGAACTTCCCGACCGTGGTTTGAGAGTTGCCTTCGTGAAGGCCGGTGATACGAGAATCGAGCTACTCGAACCGATATCTGAAGACAGCCAGATATCAAAATTCCTCGAAAGCAGGGGAGAGGGAATTCACCACATAGCCTTTCATGTAGACAATGTTGAAGGTGCGATCGAAGAAGCTGTTTCACTGAATTTGAAACCGCTTTCGAAGGAGGCCGAGATTGGTGCAGGAGGAACGAAAGTGGTATTTCTCCACCCAAAGAGCACAGGCGGAGTTCTAATGGAACTTGTCGAAGGACACCACTAGGGGGCGAACGATGTGACCGGCAGACTTGAAGAATTCTTTGAAAAAAGCGAAAAGATCACCCTAGGCGGTGGTCAGGACAAGATTGAAAAACATCACAAATCTGGAAAGCTTACTGCCAGGGAGAGAATCGATGCTCTCTGCGATGAAGGAAGCTTTGAAGAATTCGACAGATTTGTGAAGCATAGGGCCACCAGTTTTGGTCTTGAAAACAAGGAATTTCCCGCCGACGGCGTGATAACCGGCATAGGAACCGTCAACGGGCGAAAAATTGCCGTCTTCTCTCAAGACTTCACGGTACAGGGCGGCTCCCTTGGAGAGATGCACGCGAAAAAGATAATGAAGGTACAGGACATGGCCATGAAGCTTGGCATACCGATCGTCGGCATAAACGATTCCGGTGGTGCGAGAATTCAGGAGGGCGTTGATTCACTGTTTGGCTACGGTGGAATCTTCCACAGAAACACTCTTTCCTCAGGAGTCATTCCTCAAATAACGGTAATCTGCGGTCCATGCGCTGGAGGAGCCGTTTATTCGCCGGCAATCACCGATTTCATTGTAATGACGGACAAACACTCTCAGATGTTCATCACAGGGCCGCAGGTTATAAAGGCCGTTACCGGTGAAGAGACCTCTATGGAAGAACTCGGGGGAGCACTCGTACATAATACTAAGAGCGGGAATGCTCATTTCCTAGTACCAGACGATAAGAACGCAATGCTCTTGGTAAGAGAGTTGCTGGAATACCTTCCGCAGAATAACTCGGAAGAGCCTTTGAAGACAGAATCGACCGTCAGTGATCCCGTTCTGGAACTTCGAGAAATAGTCCCGGACAATCCGAAGCAGTCATACGACATAAAGAAAGTTATCTCTCTTGTCGTAGATGATGGTAAATTTCTTGAAGTACACGAACACTACGCCAAGAATATGGTCATAGGTTTTGCAAGAATTGGCGGTAGATCCGTAGGAATTGTGGCAAATCAGCCTCAGTATTTGCGGGTTCTCTAGATATAAATGCTTCCGATAAAGCTGCAAGATTCATAAGATTTCTCGATGCTTTCAATTTGCCTATTATCACATTCGTCGACACGCCCGGCTTCCTCCCCGGGATATCTCAGGAACACGGAGGAATAATCCGTCACGGAGCCAAGCTCCTTTATTCTTACAGCGAGGCCTCCGTCCAGAAGATTACGCTAATTCTGCGAAAGGCCTACGGAGGGGCATATATTGCAATGGGCAGTCAACATCTCGGTGCGGATATCGTTTTTGCTTGGCCCGGGGCAGAAATCGCCGTGATGGGCCCTGAAGGAGCAGCTAATATCATATTCAAGAGAGAGATAGATGCTTCCGACAACCCCGAGAAAACTAGACAGGAAAAGATAGCAGAATACAAAGATGTTTTTGCCAATCCCTTTGTCGCCGCCGGGAGAGGCTATATAGAATCGATAATAGACCCGGCTGAAAGTCGAAGGGAGATTATCAGGGCCCTGGAGACACTGGACACGAAGGTCGAAGGCAGACCATCGAAGAAGCACGGGAATATTCCGCTTTGAGGTGCATCTGATGCCAGATTATGTTCAGATAACCCTCATAGGAGTGGCCATTGTTTTTCTTGTCCTCGCAATGCTGTACGTAATTTTCAATGTTCTTGGTAAACTGTTGTCCGGGGGAGAGGGGCACGGAGTGAAAGCCGTCAGTGAAAAGACCACCTCCAACTCTGTATTGGCACCACTTAGGAGTATAGCGGGCGATGAGGAAGAAGTTATTGCGGCGATAGCCGCGGCGGTCAACGCCGTAATTGGTCACAGCGATTTCAGAATTAGAAGTGTCTCTCCGGTTCCTTCGGCCAGAGCTTCGCAATGGAAACGTAGAGAACCGACCGTCTACTGGAAAGTGAGGAGGAACAGAAATTGAGAAGATTCATAGTGCGAGTTAACGGTAAGGAATACGACGTCGAGATTGAGGAGCTTTCTTCGGCGGCCGGTTCTAATCCGGTGAGCGCAGCTCAGAAACAGGAGACTGCTCAAAAGGTAGAAGCAGTTGAAAGGCCCAGACCTACGGAGACGGTTAGGGACTCTGAAAAACCGGTTGAACCCGAACAGCAAACCAGTGGATCGGGAAGAGGGATCAACATACTTTCTCCGATGTCAGGCACTATACTCGACGTGCTCGTATCTGTCGGAGATTCGGTCTCCCCCGGTCAGAAAGTTGTGATGCTGGAAGCCATGAAGATGGAGAACAGTGTTCTTTCAGAAGATGCAGGTACTGTGAAAGAGATCAGGGTAAAAAAAGGAGATAACATAGATGCAGGCGAAGTAATGATAGTACTGTCATAGGAGCGGTCAGAACCGCTCCTAATGTTTTTGCATGAGCAACTACTTTTCGCAGTTGATCTCGTGCAAGTCGTTCTTCTTCAGAAGGGAGATAAGATGGATTCAGCAGACAGAAACCTTGCTACAAAGGCTAGAGAGCTTTCCCTTAGTGCCTTCGGGGTCTTTCCCGACATACCCTTCTCCTTCAACTCAAGACTTAAGAGGGTACTTGGCAGGCTTGTTTACTCTAAGAGCCGTGAGATGCTGACGCCGCTGAGGATCGAAATCTCTTCTTCTATATCCGACAATGAGGAGCTTCTTAAGAAAACCTTGCTTCACGAGCTCTCCCACTTCTATTTGATGATGAACGACAGGGACTTCTCTCATAATTCTCCAGAGTTCCGCAAGCTCTCTCAGGAGTTGGGATTCGATATTGTGGCCGAATATGAAGGACTTCCGGTACACATATGGGTATGCTCCGTATGCAAGAGGACAGTCGCAATTTCCTTCAACCGTAGAAGGAAGAACGGTTTGTCTTCTTGTTGTAAAGCTCCTATAGAACTTCAAGAAAAATAATTCTAACAATACTTGCCTTTTTGAAAATTCATCTGTTATAATTATTTATACCTAATATCTAAATGGTGATATTTATGGGGACCTATAAGAGGCTTACAAAGGTGCTTGTATATTTTCATGAAGATTATTTTGTTCCGATAAAATTCAGTTATGATGGTATAAAAATAATCGTAAATGCTGTCACTTCTTTTTGGGTGGAGGCTGTGGGAACCCAGAAAGTCTACCA
>NZ_JFHJ01000037.1:0-7568 GCF_003666285.1 Mesotoga sp. HF07.pep.5.2.highcov
AAACGTCTCAAAAAGAAAACGCCGAGAGCATGCCCTCGGCGTTTCGGTAAATCAAATCTATGGTGGAAACTAGAGACTCTCCTTAACCTCTCTCACCCATTCCTTCGCAGTCTCGATATACTCCTCTAATCTTGAAGAAGGAGATTCGAAGTCACTCTCCTGAACGACTTCATTCCCCTTCAAAGCCTTTTTCAGATTCTCGAGGGCGCCACCTATCATTCCTTCATGCGTACAGAAGAGAGCGATCTTCTTTCCCTGGATTTTGTTCTCTTGAAGAAATGTATTGATCGGAGGTGCATATGTAAGAGCCCACACCGGACTCCCCAAGACTATGAAATCATACATGTTCGGATCGAAGCTATACGGCTCAAGTTCGGGACTGTTATTCATAGTCACCGACTCGCTTCCCCAGATATGCTCCTTATCTGGGTCGTACCCGGGCGTGGTCCCTATTTGTTCGGGATTCTCCACATGGTGATAATAGGTCCGAGTAAACTCCCCCGTGGGAACCAGCCTCAGAAGGTCAGCACCTATTGAAGAGGCCATTGCCTCTGCAAGTGCTTTAGTGCTTTCATCGTATGAGAAATAAACAACAATAGACTTCATACTATTACCTCCCTTCATTGCTATTATAGCTTGACTTAGAAGCGAAATGAACGTATCTCTACAAAGGAACCGCTATTCTTTGCCAGAACAAATGAAACAGAGAAGGATTTCTGAAGAACCTGCGCCGATTTATCATTCAGGTGTTGGTCTCCCTTGAATCAGTGACTCGGGGAAGTTGGGTTTTGTCGACCGTTTCGAGAAGTTTTAGTAGAAGCGCTAAATCACAAGTAATCAACAGCAACTTTATGTTCTTCAGCTCTCAAAGGCACCTTTCAAAAAGTAGAGATAACTTTCCTTATGCGCTTCACTTTGATTGCATAATCGCTTGCCTTGTTAGTTCTTTCACCTGTGTCCACAAAAATCGATCGAGCTTGCGCGATACGAAGTATCCTTTAGTAATATCATTATTTAGTAGAGGCGGGTTTTCCGCTTTTGGATAATCGGCTCGCGGCTTTCCCGCTTACGGAAAATCGGCTTGCGGATTAACGCGGCTTCGACAGAGCGTCTTGTCAATTTCTTATTTGACTTGTTCCGATTTGCTTTTTTGCCGAAATTTGAGCCCTCTGAAGACATGAACAAAGTAATTCAAGTTCCCACTGACTTCAGTCATAAAAACGGAGAACAACCCACTTAGGCACGAACAACCTGAATGAAAACAGCCGATGGGAGAAACCTCATTCCGTTTTTTGTTACGCTTAGTAAATCGAAGATGCGGAGAGCATATGATGCTAGAAAGCGACTCAATAAGTAGTTCCAATAAGCCTCTCAAACCATTCACGGCTTATTACTCTGTAATGTGGATGATAGCTTCTCTTATACGAAGCACTGTGATGCACCAGTTTTCCGCCTTCAACCGCTTCCTTAACAACCATTGAAGACTCAGGAGTGAAAATCTCCTCAGGAAGTGAGTCTCTGAGTACGCTTTCTATCCTGTACCACTCTTCCTTCCATTCATCATGTGATAGGGTGGCCCCTATTCTACTGCTGGCAACCAGTGCCCGGAAGAGATCATCGATAAGTACCTGCCGGTTCTTAACAATAACAAGATTGATCCTGAAGAAGTTCTCCATATAACTTACATCCTGCCATAGAACCTGATCGAACTCATCGCAGTCGATCTCTTCGGCAAGAAATCTAAGGGCGACCGCTTGATCCTCCATTATGTGACTCGGACCAAAAGTCCCCTGATAGAAGAGCTTGTAAAGATCGTCGAGCCTTGCTTCGGGATGCAAATCCAGCTCGTGAGAAGCGAGTTCAACAATTCTATTATCCATTCGAAACATATACTCCCCCTCTTTAATTAACTATTATACAGCTATCAATAGCCGATTCAAAAACCATCGACTGCTATGATGACGCTTTCGAGGTAAACAGCGCATTAATATCCAGTAAGATAGCTAGAAATTTTCTCAAGACCTTATTTCATTGAATGCCCAGAACTGATCGAATAATTGAAGTGATACGAAGACATCCAGTAGTTTATCGCTATGAGTTCCCACAAAAAAGCCCCCGCACGTCGCGAGGGCTCCCTGGGGGTTAACTGTGGCCTAAAGTACAGAAGCTAAGAAGAGAATCTCTTCTTCCCCAGACCGAAAAACTAGCAAGCAGTTCATGATCACCAACTCTGAATACCAAGAAGTGCAAGGGTTCCGCCCGATCCATCTGATGAGCCACTTCCTAAGGCATTAGGATCACCGGCCGCTACAAGTGCAAGGGAATTCAGAAGGTCTTCTCCATTATTATCAAGAGGATTTTCAAACTGCCAAGTAGTAATTGAACCTAGTAGGAACAACTGTGAGAATTGTCCCTGTCCTGGATTGTTGATATTCGACACATTTGACAAATCACCTAGAAGGAAGTTGCCGCCCGAACCATCATCTCTTTTAAGAGCAAAAAAGTCTCCCATTAGATTTTTATCGCCGTGAGTAGCAGAACTATATCCAAGGGAAATATCCCCGTATGAAGCAACGCGCAGATAAGAGTAGTTTTCTTCTGCAAGTAGTTTTTGGTAATCTTTGATCCTTGTTTCTGCATCAACTGCAGTTTTATTTGCAACTAGGGACATTCCATTTCCATTATTGACTTCCTCAACAAGTTTCTTCACGTCATACACAAACTGAGTATCAATTGTCACGTCACCTTTTACCTGTATATCATACTTGCCACTAACTATACTTATTTTGTGTTCCTGATCAGAGAAAAAGGTCGTGGTACCATCGATCATTATGTGTACAGTTGTTTCACTTGCAATAGAAGTTGGAACTAAGAAAGATTTCCCCGAACCAGATATTATTAGTCCTTCGGATGTAAATTCTGCATCAAATTGATCAGAACCGCTCACTTCAATAGTTAGTTCATCCGAGTAACTTTCCAGTTGACAGGTTGCACCACTACATATCACATTAATTTGTGAGGGCTCCTGTGCATAGGTAACAGTGGCAGTAGATGTGTTAAGCGTCACTGTTGCTTCGGGATTTTCAGGAAAACTCTGCTCATATTCATCTACCATTGTCCATAGAGAGTGGCAGCGTCATCCTCGATTTCATGGAAGTAGTCGCTCAAAAATTCGGCTAGGGTTTCCTCATCAGTGATCTGATTACCATCAGCATCATATACAATGATTCCCGCAGCGTTTAAAATACCCTCTACAATATCTTGAAGAGTAGAACTTGACGAGCTATTTAAAGACAAGACTCCTGCTATTATGCATCGCCAAAAATAATATCTCCAACGATTTTCTTTGATTTTCCATTCCCAATACTCCTTAACGATGATAATACTCGATCTAAAGAAACAGTCCTTAGCGCAGGCAATCCTCCCTGGGGCAACGCGTCTGTCATAACCAGACCCATCGAATAACGCTTTGTTCCATCAAACTCAGCCGAACAAATAACGACGAATTTCTCTGCTCCACCTGCAACCGGAAATATGTGCGATGATATATTGTATCTTCCTTCACCAAGCCCTTTGCTATTCCTGAATGAATTGACCTGATCTGTCAAACTAAAACCCTCAGTGTCTTCTCCAACAAAACTAAGAAAATCTGCCCAGTATTTGCTTTCAAGACCTGATCGAGAATCAAGCATGCTAATGAATTCGACTGCTTCAGACCATGTTACCTTATCATCTTCAGTGTAGCTGGAGAGATTGTCTACGAAGTAACAAGATGCTACTTCTACAACATTGTTTGCAATATTCTGCACATTAGCTATTCTTCTATAGGAATTCACCACATCTGTTGTTCTTGAAAGCTGTAAACCACTTGCAAGAAGAATCACCGTTCCAAAAGCAACAAGAATGAGTGTCATGACCAAAGCGAACCCACTTTTTCTACTGTGATGAGATAGTAACATATACTTTCTCCTCCTTTGAGTTCCTGTCTATGTCAGAAATCATCGCCTCCACCGTGAAAAGAATCCAGTCATTTCCGTTATACATGACCGAGCTCTGTTCCAATGGTGAAATTTCGATTCGCAGATTCCCAAACCCTGCTGTAGCCAAGAAACCCATTCCTTCATTAGGTCCATTAAGGGCGTTCTCAATCAAGACTAACCTTTCGTTGACCTTTTCCAAAATGACATCTGAATCATCTCCAACAGCTCTCAAAACCGAGTCTTGCCTAATGAAATCGCGAACAAAGTATGTTGCAGCTTGTATTGCTGAAACGTGAGTTATCCCTTGCGACATAGAATTGTATCTTACTATAAGAAAAATCCCACCCGCAATGAATAGACCAAGAACAGCAAGTGCAATTATCACTTCAAGCAACGAGAAACCATCTCTAATAAAACCTCACCGCTCCTCTCGCACTTCGCGTCAGAATCGGGTCATTGCTGACTGGATCAAAATACGTAAAGGTTCCACTATATGTTAAATATGAAGTCAATGGAACAGGATCAAACTCAAAATCCACAACATTCTCCGCAATCACAGACGAAACTAAGCTCCCAGATTTGTTATAATACTGATGAACCACCTTTCTTAGACTTGAATCATAGGTAATTGTAGATACAGCAGAAACCACATCGACACTAGAATCAGGCACACCTGAATACAAAGTTATCTCTTGAACTTTTTCCTCAGGCACATCTTCCGAGAATGTGAAGGAACCTAATGCTGTGAACTGCCGCGAAATTATATAGTTCAGCGACGAATGCAACTTTGAAATCTGTTCATCAAGAGACATCGATGCCTCTGTCGCTTTAGCAATTCTTAATGACTGAGTAGTTATTAGAGTAACTGTAAGAAGAACAACAGTCGATATAGACACAGCTATCATAAGCTCTGTAAGCGTCATACCTTTTTTTCTGAGCTGTTCAGTATTCTTCAATACCCAACCTCCGTACTTGAGCTGTCATAGTTCCCTCGTTGCAGATATAAAAGCCAACGTTGCAAAATAATTAATCTGCATCTGGACAAAAATAATGACAGGATTTGACTATTAGGGAGCGAAACTATCTTTTTGTGTTGGTTCAAATTGTCAACTAGAGTATAGCTGCAACCAGAGAGCATCTTTACCCGGAACGATTTTATCACACTACTATGAACAATAGCTCTAGAAAAGCGCACCTAGGTCAAGCCGCTCGCGTTCTCGGATCAATGCAACAAAGACTCCTAACCTTTTCTAGCAACAATGCTCCAGTAGTGATGAAGCAACTGCATGTCACCTGTTCTCATTGCGAACACTCTGACTTTTCGAAGTTGATAAAACACGCGTCCGCTTTTCAATAAGCATCCCGGATTCTTTTTCTACTTCAAGCTCTCTTGAGCAAATGCAATTGATTTCACTTTCGTCTGTTTTTTGGCCATCTTTTTTTGATCGGAAGCCTCCTAAAAATTCCAGTGAAGTTAGAATCGAGAATGCTTGGACTCCAACATTAGAGAAGAAGGCAATTCTTACACCGGTATTGGAAAGAAGCTTCTACATGTTTTCAGATAAAAGCCACAAGATCCCATCAACGTGTCAATGTATACTACCGAATCTGTGTTATTCCTCATTGATTGGCAATTATCGTCAAACATCCAGAGTCAGCTCTAAGACTAAGTTTGTGTCATTTCAGTTTCTTCATGTTACAGCTTTGGTTTTCCTTGCATTTTGCGTTTGATCTGGGGTATTATTATTTATTCCCATTTGATTGCGAGGGAGCTGACAATCGAATCGATTAGACGGTTTCTGAGGATAAGATATCACTGGAGAACCTCCTAGAACAGAGTTGAGAACGCCCGAAAGACCTCCTTATTTCTAATCAGTTCCCTCGTGTTTCCTTATTTGTCCGTCTTCGTTTTCTTTGATCCTCATTTACTCTAAACGGTTATTCCGTTTTCTATACTTACATCGTTCGTCGTAGCAGGTTCGGGGTAGGGGTAGGAAAGTACAAAGGAACTGGTTCTCAGTTAGCCGTCCTCCGTTCTCCGAAAAGAACCGCTTACCAATTGCTAAGATACGCTAAACACTAGAAAGAGCATGAGATTAGCTGCAAGATGCAAGTTGTGAGTTGTAAGAACCGAGGACCGGGGTAGGGGGTTGCAGGTTGGAGTTCGAAAGAGCAGATTGAAACCGGCTCGCCGTCGAAAAGTTCTCGGTTTTCCAACAAACTGTCCCCTCACAATTTTCCGCACGAGAAGAACGAGATTCTGACTAGGAGCATTGTCTGAATGACATAATGTAGGGTTTTCATGATCAGCATACGCTGAAATTCTTGGAGCATGCCCTGAAAACCTGCCCCACTTAGTCTGTCCTGAAGCTTGCCCCAATGAGCCTGTCCTGAAATGCTCCTGTTCAGGGTCAGACCGAAATCGTGAATCAAGAGCATCAAGATTCCGACCAGGAGCTTTGTCGGAATGACGGCATTTGACGCTTTTTCTCTGGACATCAGCTTGCAACTGCTGCTTCCCTGAGGATGGAGGACCGTCGCGGATAACGTTGTTTTCACAGCGATCAGCGGGTTTTTTCTTAAGCGCAAAGCGGACCTTTGGATCTAGATGCTGAAACAAGTTCAACATGACGCCGAGTACGGGGTTTCGATTACAGGGTCGGGGTCTCGTTAACAGAAACGGCAATCAATCCACGGGCTCACTACAACCAAAAAGATTATCCGGCAACGGATTCAAGAAACCCCTCACAATGTCATCCCGAACTTGTTTCGGGATCGGGTTCTAAGAACGAACAATCTGGACGCGTAGCATCGGAACGAAGAACCGTTCTTCTCGGAGGGCGGGTCCTTGTTGCTCTTGGAAGGACCAAGGACAGCTTTTAGAACTGAAAAACGACACATCCTCTTGCGAATCTGCACCTCTCAATGTGACGCCATATCTCTCGTTTTGGCGCCTTTCGAGCTTTCTACATGTTACAATTTTAAATGTGATAAAATAGTTACGAAGTATGGAAAACACATCAAATTACGAGGAGGAATGTATATGAGCAGTTATCATGAATCGGTTGATCAGCTAAGCGAAAAGGCAAAGGACATTTCCAGAGCTCTCAACAGCCTTAAGGAAGAGATCGAGGCCGTAGACTGGTACAACCAGAGAGTGGATGTAACTGAGGATGCCGAACTGAAGGCTGTAATGGCGCATAACAGGGACGAGGAGATAGAGCATGCCTGCATGACTCTCGAATGGCTCCGTAGAAATATGGACGGTTGGGATGACGAGCTTAAAACATATCTGTTCACGAAGGCACCAATCACCGAAGTTGAGGAAGCCGGATCGGGTTCCGAAAACAGCGGTCTGAACATCGGAAAGATGTAATAGGGAGGGATTAGAATGGATCTTTTCAAAAGACAACTAGCCCCATTGACGAGCGAGGCGTGGGAAGAAATAAATGAAAGAGCTAAGCAGGTTCTTAAGAGCTATCTCTCCGCAAGAAAAGTGGTTAGTGTGGTTGGTCCAAAGGGATGGGAGTATTCTTTCGTTCCGGAAGGAAGGGTCAAAATTCTCGAAAAAGAAGGAGAGGTCGGTGT
>NZ_JFHJ01000429.1:0-5972 GCF_003666285.1 Mesotoga sp. HF07.pep.5.2.highcov
TCGACTTCTGAGAAGATTAAGGAGCTTGGAGCCCTGTTCAAGGCAGTCTTTTTCAACCGTAATCCTCAGGTTTACATTGCTTTGACTGTTATTGTGCTTCTTGGCGCCTTCTGGTGGTTGAGGTGATGACATGTTTATGAATATCATAATCACAATACTTTCGGGGATCGCGCTTCTAATAGTCGCGTTCGTATATACCGTAACCCTTGAAGGAATTGCAAGAAAGATAGATGCAAGAATTCAGAGAAGATACGGCCCGCCTTTCTGGCAGAACTTCATAGATATTTTCAAGTCTCTGACGAAGCACTCGATTTCCCACGGCTTCATCTTCGACTTTGGTTTACTTATGGCTCTGGGAGGGACGATTGCGACGGTCTTCTTCGTCCCGGCCGGCAGTCTCGCCGTCTTTCCGGGAATCGACAATGTCTTTGTAGTGATCTATCTTCTGGCAATTGGCCTTCTTGGAATGGCGATGTCTGCCGTAGGGTCGGGAAATCCAAATGCATCCATAGGAATCGGAAGGGCACTGGCCCAGATGCTTGGATACGAACTTCCCTTCATGATAGTGATTCTCGGGGTCTTTTTCCACCATGGGACTTCATCTCTATCCGATCTTGTAAGCATCCAGATAGCGCAGGGTGCTTACAACGCTTGGTTAATGCCGATTGGCGGAGTAGTTGCCTTTATTTCTCTGATAGGGATGCTCGGAAAGAAGCCCTTCGACACCTTCATTGCACCGGCCGAGATAGCTTCCGGACCACTTGTGGAGTACAGCGGGAAGTATCTTGGTATGCTGATGATCCAGCACGCATTTGCGACATTCATTGAGATCGGATTGTTTGTGAACCTCTTCCTTGGAGGCGGTAGGACTTTATGGGAATTCCTCTTGAAGTTCCTTATAGTGTACTTCTCCATAGTAATCATCTCCGCCACTATTCCAAGATTCAGGGTCGAGCAGGCGATCAAATTCTACTGGAAATGGCCGCTCATTCTCTCCTTCGTTCAAGTAATCATAGTGGTCTTTGTGATGGGGAGGTGATGGCATGAGCGAAGAACGCAAAGCATGGGAAAAAGTAGCAAATATGCTCAGATCACGCTCGCTGTGGATGCTTTATTACTGTACCGGATGTGGAGCTATAGAGCTGCCTCCAACGATGACTTCGCGCTTCGATATGGAGCGTCTCGGGATTGGGCCTATGGCAACTCCTAGGCAGGCCGACATTATGTTAATCACCGGATACCTAAGTACTAAGACTCTCAGGAGAGTCATTTACTCATACGAACAGATGCAGTCGCCGAAGTATATAGTCGGCTTTGGTTCTTGCACTTTAAATGGGGGAATATACTACGACTCGTACGCGACGATAAACAAACTGGATCTTTATGTGCCTGTGGATCTTTATCTGGCCGGTTGTATGCCCCGCCCGGAAGCTATAGTAAGCGGATTCACCGCGCTGATGAGCAAGATTGACAGAGGAGAGGCCAACGGCTGGAAAGAGTATCAGGATAAGAACGATTGGTACAAGAAGAATCAGATAGAGGCTCTCGGGGAGGTGTATGTGCACGATGAATTCCATGAATGAGATACTTGCAGAAGTGACGACTATTGCCGGAGAATTGTCGGTCAAGGAAGTAACCGCCCGTGAGTCGATCGTATCCGTTGAAGCTTCAATGCTGAACGCGGTTCTTGAGCTCTTGAAGAGAAAAGGCTTCTCTCATCTCTCATTAATAACCGGCGTCGATAGGATAAAAGACAGAGTCTTCGAGGTGTTCTACACCCTTTTCAGATGGGAGACGGGAGAGACTCTGTTGGTGAAGAGTTCTGTTAGTAGAGACAGGCCCGTCATTACTAGCGTGATGCACCTTTGGCCTACAGCAAGGTTTTATGAAAGAGACGTTCACGAGTTCTTTGGTATAGTGTTCGATGGCAACCCCGATCTCAAACCACTCATACTCGAAAACTGGAAGGAAATGCCACCGATGAGAAAAGACTTCGATCCGCAGAAATATTCAAACGAGCACTTTCCGGACAGGAGTTACGAAACAGAGTTCCTGGTCGAAGGGGGCGATGAGAATGAGTAAGGAAGTCAAGCTGTTCTTGGGCCCTAACCACCCCGGGATGCATGGCAATTCAAGCGTTCACCTCTACGTGGAGGGTGACACCGTCGTCAGATCGAGACTCGTTCCTGGCTTCCTTCACAGGGGCTTCGAGAAGTTGATGGAGAGAAGAGGCTGGATGCAAAACCTGGCCTTGATCCCCCGAATCTGCGTGCCCGAACCGGACATAAACGAAATGGTTTACGCAATGGCAGTCGAAGCGCTCACCGGGACGGAAGTGCCAGAAAGGGCTCACTGGATAAGGATGATAATTCTCGAGCTGGCGAGAATAGCTTCCCATCTAATGGCTTTGGGTGGAGTCGGAGGATCTACGGGTCTCTACACGATTTCGCACTGGACTCTTGCGGACAGGGACAGGATTCTAGATATTTTCGAGAAAATTACAGGCGCAAGGGTCTATCACATGTATATCGTTCCTGGGGGTGTAAGAAAGGATCTGCCGAAGGGATAGAATCTGAGATAGTTGAATTTCTGGATTACATAGAAAGCAGGAGCGATGAATTTGAGAACCTGCTCCTGAAAAACAGGATAATCAGAACGAGGACAGAGGGTCTCGCGCTTCTAACCAGAGAAGAGGCGCTGGAAATAGGCGTAACCGGCGTGGGACTGAGAGCAACAGGTCTGCCGTATGACATAAGAAAGATAGATCCTTATGCAAAATATGACAGTGTGGCTTTCGACATTCCCACCGCAACTGAAGGGGATGCATTTGCCAGATTCACTTTGAAATACTATGAGATGATGCAGAGTATCAGGATACTGAGGCAGGTACTTGAGAAAATGCCGGAGGGACCTGTGAACGCAAAGATCTCATCTGGCAGCGCTCTCAGATGGAGGGTGCCGGAGGGAACTGTCTACACTCACATAGAGTCATCCAGGGGCGAGTACGGATACTTTGTTGTCTCAGATGGAGGGGAAAGACCCTACAGGATAAACGTCAGAGGGGCTTCCTTTCCTCAGGGTTTGTACGGTGTCGAGAAACTGCTAGCAGGCACAAGAATAGAAGACGTTGCTCTCTGGTTAACCACTATGGACTTCTGTCCGCCAGAGATCGACAGATAGGGGGCTGGTAACGTGAGCGTATACGATGATTTCAAAAAGACTTTCTGGGGTCCTACTGTAGCCTGGAAGAGACTGTTCACGAAGCCGGTTACAATAAAAGTTCCACAGGTTTATCGCGAAGCAGCCGAAAGATACAGGGGGTTCCACGTTAACGATTGGGACAAATGCTCCGGATGTGGAACTTGCGCAAAGATATGCCCCACCGACGCCATTAAGATGGTGCCAGTGGATATTACGGTCGATATCGGAAAGAAGGCACAGCGACCGGCTATAGACTATGGAAGATGTTCCTTCTGCGGTATGTGTGTCGACATATGTACGACGGGTTCACTGAACATGACCAGGGAGTATATTCATATATCCGACGACCCTGATAGTTTTTTCTTCCTACCAGATGAAACTGGCATCCATCATGATAGTCAACCTATAGGCTATTCACGCGATGAAAACTCGGAACTGCTCGATCTTGAAAGGGTAGAAATGGAAGAGCTCTCGGGTGAAGAGAGAGTTCAGTCATTTATAGAATTTGTCAAGGGATTCTCGAAAGAGCAGGCCATAGCGGAGGCGGCAAGATGTGTGGACTGCGAACTCTGCATAGATGCCTGCCCGGCAAAAATGGATATTCCTAGATACATAGAGAGCGTCTTCAAGAACGATACAAAAGAGGGCGTCGAATGGATATACAGGACCAATCCTTTGCCGTCGGTTTGTGGACGCGTCTGTACCCACAAGTGTGAGACCGTCTGTTCAATAGGTAACAGGGGAGAGCCCGTTGCCATAAGATGGCTGAAGAGATATCTCATGGATCAGGAGAAGACGGAAGACGTTATAAGATATGCGAAAGAACAAGAGATAGTCAGAAAGGGAATTGGCAGAGTTGCGATAATAGGCAGTGGCCCGGCCGGTCTGTCTGCCGCATATTACCTTTCGCTAATGGGCTACTCTGTTACAGTCTATGAAAGCAAAGAGCATGCGGGCGGTGTCATGAGGTATGGTATACCACGCTATCGTCTCCCCGATGAAGCATTGGATGCAGACTTAGAAGTAATAGAAGCCTTGGGTGTGAAGATCGAATGCGGCAAGACAGTTGGAAAGGACGTCACTATAGAACACCTTCATGAGAAGTTCGATGCGGTCTTTCTCGGAACGGGGTTCATGAAGGGAAGAAGCACCGGAGTCAAAGGAGCTGACAGCGAAGGGGTTTTGATGGCCATGCCTCTTCTCGAGTCTATTCGCGATTATCTCAGAGGGGATTCAAGCAAGAAACCGGAGGTGCCAGAAAGCCTTGTCGTAATAGGCGGAGGCAACGTTGCAATGGACGTGGCTCGTAGCGTTGCCCGTCTCCAGAAGATGGAAGGAATGCCGATAGATGTCAAAGTAACATGTCTCGAATCCTCGGATGAGATGCCAGCCGACCTTGAGGAGATAGTAGAGGGAAGGGAAGAGGGAATCAAATTCTTTCCTAGTCGAGGACCGAAGGAAGTCTGTCTCAAGGGCGGCAAAGTCTTCGGATTATCTACGATTGCTTGCACAGCAGTCTTTGATAAAGACGGAAGATTCAACCCAAGATTCGATGAAAGCGACGAAAGTATGATCGAAGGAAAAATGATTGTTGAGGCAATAGGTCAGGCGCCGGACTACGATTATCTTCCAGAATCGATCAGAGAGAAGATACAGTTCGTAAGGGGAAGAATACTCGTTAACGAGAAAGGTCAAACAGATCTTCCCTGGCTTTTCGCGGGAGGAGATATCGTGAATGGTCCGGACATCATTCATGGCGTTGCCGACGGTCACAAAGCGGCAGTTGGTATCGACGAGTACCTTAGTAAAGGGGTGAAGTGATGAGCGATTTCAAGAGCATTCTGGAGGTAGCACTCAGTTTCGAAAAATCAGGCCGGGAGTTCTATAAAAATAATATGCAGAAGGTCAATCAATCCGTTGCCAAAAAGACCTTCGAATATCTTATGGAAATGGAAGACTCTCATGTGAAGTTCATTGAGGGTATGATCGAAGCTCTTGAAGATAACAAGGAGGTTGATTTTGCCCTACAGGAAGAAGCGGAGGAGATATTCGTAGAGAGGCTGGAATCGCAAGCGCTCTCAAACAACTCTTACAGCAGCGATCTTGCCGATCTTTCGATTTTAAGAATGGCCTACCTCATTGAGAGGGATTTTGTTGATTACTACGAAAATGCCTCCAAAAACGTGGAAGACACGAGTGCAAAGAAACTCATGGTAAAGCTAATGAACTGGGAAAAAGGGCATGTTACTCTTGTCAAAGACCTCATGGAAAAGATATACGAAAAGAACGCAATTGATCTTGGCTTCTATCCCTTTTGATTGGAGAGAACGTTCTCGAGAAGAGAAACGAAGAAGCCGTTACGCTTTGCGGGAGAAGAGCCGCTGCACGCTTAAAAGCGGAGAACCCGCTGAATGCTATGAAGAACCATCCTTGGTCCTTCAAGAACATGGACCCGTCCCTCGTAATTATCGCTGTACGCTGATGAAAACCACGTTATCCGTCAACGGTCTTCTGAGAAGAGCGTGTCCTTCGATAAGATCAAAGAAACTAAAGAGGTCAGAGGTATGAGGGTAGACGTATGAAGATCAAGATCAAACATCACATACTCTCATGAACTATTATCAGCATCTTGTGTTCCGTAGCTCTTTTCCAACCTGCAACCACCTACCTGCAGCCCCGATCGATTCAAAACCCAGATCCCGAAACAAGTTCGGGATGACAGCGAGTGATTATTCCGAAAAGGATAGATTCCGTCATTCCGACAAAGCTCC
>NZ_JFHJ01000140.1:0-139805 GCF_003666285.1 Mesotoga sp. HF07.pep.5.2.highcov
AAAAAAAGACCGCGGCTGTTGCAAGCCACGGTCCTTCATAATCCAATTGTCGTTATACGATCTTATACCTCACACGACGGAAGAAGGCGTGGCACAGTACGGCATCGCCGGATACCCGGTTAAGGGAAACGGTTGCCGGAACGTATGCTCTCATGGTCATCAAACTGTGCCTCCTTCGTAGTAAATGTACCTGTTGCTAAGGAATTATAGCATAATGGGGGAGAAATTCAAATATTAAACTCTAAGATTTCCTAAAGTGGTTCTTAAATTTGATAACCTTATTCACACGATGACTAAATAATCCGTCTCTTGTCGATGAATTTATGTCTAAAGTAATCCAAAGATCAAGGCGGTTATCAAACGTTTCCGATGACTGTATAGACAATTCTGTTCAGGTTGGTCTAATCAAAAAGGTCTCGATCATCTAAATGACTGGTCAAGAAGCTCTTTGTTGTTTTCGATCACATTGTCTGTGAATGGATCACCGGGAAAGAGAAGAATCTCGCCCTTCCCGTAAACATGCCTGCCTGACTCTCCCCGAAGAACGGAAAGTCCATCGAACACGATCCCGTCGAGTTCAACTGCATCACTAGTAATGGCTTTTTCATAGGTTGCATAAATTTCCATCTCTTCCAAGAGCTTATTGTAGGAAGAGATAATTTCATTGCTGATTTCATCTCCTGTGCCTGTTATAATCAGTCTGCCACCGTTCATAATAAATTCCTTTATGATATTCGATTGCTGAGGCATTAGTATTTTCAGACGATCAAAACTCCCACCTGCTCCAGGAAGTGGAAGTAGAAGGACATCTATAGTATCGAGTTCACCAACTTTGAAGATCCTATCTGCAGTGGAAACCCTGTTGCCCATTTCTTCGAGTAGCATCTTCAGTTTTTCTCGCTCGTCACTTGCGTAATTGATGTGACTCCTATCCACCAGAACATTGAGAGAGGCAGAACTTCTTATCTCTAACCAGGTGCTAGAGTACGGAACTGAATCAAGAAGGAAAAGTATCCTTGCATCATGTTCTTCTGCGGTCCTTTCGAGATGAACTATCTTCGATTCGAATCCCTCCAGCGTCACAATCTCTTCGTGGATAATCCCTTCTAGATTCTCTATCTGAAGCAAAGAAGAAGCTTCTTCAGAGGAAAGGTTTGAGATCTGGAATGAAAGAGTCACTCTTTCTCCGGGCTTGACACTTTCCGGAAATGCGGCTGAATTATAGAGGTGAATAGGGCAAGATCTTTCTACCCAAATCGGAGAAGAAACTGCTTCCTCGCCGTCATGGCCTCTTGCGTATACGAAAAAGTACTGAAATCCAACTTCAATATTTGTTGCCATCTCAATATAGAACTCGTGACTGTCTACAAGAAAATTTGCAATAACCCCGTCATTCGAGTAGATTTGGACAATTTCCAAAGGATCATCCGCGGTATCACGTATAAGTATTCTAAGTTCAACTCTATCGGCATCACGTACTATGTCTCCCATGAATGCTTCCTCGGTTGAAAAATGAATCTCAATGTTCCTGTCTTCCGTCGCGTATGTTCTTCTCTTCTTAAATGCTTCCAGTATCGATATTTCGCTCAGATCGGTTGCGAAGACGGCTGTTCTGGAGTCATTTGCACCTCCCCAATTAGGTTTGTGGTTATCCTGACCAAGGGTCGTACCAAGATGCCATCCTTTACGAAGTGCTTCCCGATATGCACTGAACATCTCTTCGACAATTGTATCGTTTTCCCACCAGCTTCCATTGCCTACTTCTATAAGATTCATATAGAGATCGGCTTCCGGGGAATACTGAAATTCCTTGAAGTTGTCACCGAAATCTCTCACTGGATGATTGAATTGACCGACGGCATCATGCTCGATTATCCAGTCATAGAGCTGCCAGAGATCGGATTTGACTCTATCGGTCCAATCACTTGTGCCGTAAACGTTGATGTGTCCTGTTCCTGTCGCCGTCCATTCGAACCCCACAAATGATAGGAAGTCTTCAGATGTTGCTTCAATAGCCGCCTCTATTGTTGCAGCTAGTTTGTTCCTGCCATCAGGAAGATCTTGAGCGAAATAATAGGCATGATCGGTTATTGCTAGAAAGTCGAGGTCCGGGACTTCCTTGGCGTAGGAATAAGCCTCTTCCGGAATTCCTGAGCCATCCGAGTAAGAAGTATGGGAGTGGGGGTTCCCGAAGTAAAGGTTGAGATTGCCGCCAACTGAGGCGACAGATGATAGGAGAAGCAGCGCCACCAATACAAACCTTTTCATCAAATCACCCTTTCACAATCAACGTTTTTTATGTAAGATCACTGAAGCTCAGGAGAATCAACACATCTTGTTTTTCCTATCTAGATAGGATATCAGTCTCCAATCTCTTCTTCGTTTTCGATTTTACCTAAGTATAATCTGCTTTGAAGCATCTTTGAGAAGTCTGTCCATCTGCTTTCTTTTGAAGCAGAAAAAGCATGGCTTTCAAAATTGTCAAGCCTTGAATCAATATTGTCACAAAGCCATATCAGTATTGCTTCTCGGGTTTTCGGTGTTACCGGTGAACCGAACTGCAGTTCCCCGTGATGGCTCAACACTATGTGCATTAGCTTTCTTCTGGTTTCCTCCGGAAAGCCGCTAATTTTGGAGACTTCTAATTCGATCAACCTGGCGCCAATAGCTATATGTTCTTCTAGATAACCATCATCGGAATAATCAAACTTGAAAGATTCCGTTATGTAGGTCCTTGTCTTTCCAATGTCGTGCAGAAAACCTCCTGCAATGATTAGATCTCTGTCAATGTTTGGTCTGGAGTTTGACGCTTCTCTTAAAGCCAGTGCATATCTAACAACAGAGAGACTGTGTTCCGCCAAACCACCGATTCTGGCATGATGATAGACTTTTGCTGCAGGCGCTTCAAAGAAGTCAGGGCAAACCCCATCATCAGAAACCATCCGCTTTACAAGAGTGTTCAGATACTTATCTTTGATCGACTCTACAAGTTCCAGAACTTCGGATTTTATCTTTTCTAAGTCTTCAACAATTGGAAGCAGCTGGGTTATCGAGCCTGAGCTGTAGCTTTCCATTTCACTTATTGAGAAGAGCTTCCTGATTTTTATGCTCAATCCAAACCTGTTATCTATAAGGTAGTCTGCAAGACCTATCCAGCCCTCAACCGGTTCCAAACAGCCCTGTTCACTGATCCATGCCTTTGCTTCAGTTCTACACTTAGAATCCCCTACGAGACAGTCATAGTATGGGCCTCTGCTTCCCTCTATCCTCTTTGAACTGAATATGAAGAAGAAACCTTGCTTTGAATTAACATAGTTTTCGACCCTGTCGAGCGCAGAGTTGTATTCTCTGAGGATTTCGGAAAGCACGGGATAACTTCCACTTTTTCCATCAATCATCGTGTCTTGCTCCTTTTGCAACATTTAAAACTCTCTGAAACGAGTTTCATAGTACCGGTAGTCAGAAACAGACTAGCCTGCATCTTTTCTTGATGCAGACTTCATCAGCAGTTTTATCATTATAAAGAAGGCAACAGTAGCAAGAAACATTGTCGGATAGCCCTCAACAAAGATCATTATGCTTTTGGAAACGGCTTCATTCATCACTTAACTCCTTTCATCCAAGAAAAAGTGCCAGAACAATGCTACCGGCCAGTACAGAACCTATCTGACCTGCAACGTTTGCTCCGGTTGCATACATTATGAGAAAGTTGTTCGGATCTTCATCCAGTCCCATACGGTGAACAACTCTGGCAGACATCGGGAAAGCAGAAATTCCTGCAGCACCTATCATGGGGTTTATCTTCTGCTTTCTGAAAACGTTCAAGATCTTGGCGAAAACAACTCCGCCCATCGTATCCAATACAAAAGCGACAAGCCCCATAAAGAGAATCAACAAGGTTCTTGAATTAAGAAATGCTTCTGCAGTCATAGTTGAGCCAATGGTAATCCCAAGAAAGAGAGTGATAATGTTTGACAGTTCGTTTTGAGCGGCATTACTCAACTTGTTTAGTACGCCGGACTCTCTTATAAGATTACCAAACATCAGCATCCCTATCAGCGCTACACTTACAGGTGCAATAATTCCCGCTAACAGAGTCACTAGGATCGGGAAAAGTACCCTCACGTATTTGGGAACCTTCTCGGTCCTGTTGTCCATTCGGATCCTTCTCTCTTCCTTAGTGGTCAGCAGTTTTATTATTGGTGGTTGCACAACTGGAACGAGAGCCATATATGAATAGGCGGCGACTGAAATCGGTCCCAACATGTGGATTGCCAGTCTACTTGCGACATAAATAGACGTTGGACCATCGGCTGTACCTATTATCCCTATAGAAATCGCTTCCCTTATGTCAAATCCCAGTAACGCTGCCACAATAATGGTCAAGAAGATCCCAAGCTGAGCAGCCGCTCCGTAAAAGAACATAACGGGTTTCTGTAATAGAGGTCCAAAGTCTATCATGGCTCCGATCCCGATGAATATTAGGCTGGGAAAAGTTCATTCGCAATCCCGGCCTCGTAAAGAATAGTGAGCACACCATGCTCTCCAATAGCCGATGACCCAGGAATATTTGTAAGAATAGCTCCAAACCCGATAGGAAGAAGCAACATTGGCTCATATTCCTTCTTTATTGCTAAGTAGATCAGGATTGCTCCTATTGCAAACATTACTAGATTCCCTAAAGGAATAGAAAAGTTCGATAGTAGATTCACTGGTGATGCCTCCCGAATTGTATTTCAAAGTTTCACATTCGACTTTTGTGTGAAAGGAAGCGGATTGCCCCTTTTTCAAATACAATATTAATACATACGGAAAGCTTTTGATCGGGTCGAAAAGTCTTTGTGACTAATTTTCTGAAAAGCAAACAATCACTGCTCAATTCTTTGAGTTGTGGTAGGATTTGTCAGTTGAGGTTGATCTCAAGGAGGCGGTCGCTTTGAGGGCAGTATTTCCTGAGGGTTTTCTCTGGGGTGTAGCAACGGCTTCCTATCAAATTGAAGGAGCTGATTTTGAGGATGGAAAGGGGCCATCGATTTGGACTGATTTCTCTCACAGACCCGGCAAAGTAAATTCCGGAGACAATGGTGACGTTGCTTGCGATCATTATCACCGGTTCTCCGAAGATATTGAGCTAATGAAGCAACTTGGTGTTAATTCATATCGATTCTCAATATCCTGGTCGAGGGTGCTCCCCGAAGGTCGAGGAAAGATAAACCGTAAGGGTTCGGATTTTTACAACAAACTTATCGATAGACTTCTGGAAGTTGGGATACAACCCATGGTCACACTGTATCACTGGGATCTTCCTCTTGAGTTGCATAGGAAAATAGATGGCTGGGAGAGCCGAGATATGAGACATTATTTCGGCGATTACTCCAGCTTGGTGTTCAGCGAATTTGGGGACAGGGTAAAACACTGGATCACGCTGAACGAACCTTATTGTTCCTCTCATGTAAGCTATCTCTGGGGTGAACATGCCCCGGGCAAGAGAGATCTGAAAACTTCACTTACCGTGGCTCACAACCTGTTACTCTCTCATGGAGAGGCTGTGAGACGTTTTAGGGAAGTCGTCAAAGATGGGACTATTGGTCTTGCTAATGTCTCAATTTTCGTCGAACCGGCCACCGATAGCAAAGAAGACAGATGGGCTGCAAGAATTCGAGATCAGTTCATTAACGGATGGTTCTTTGAGACACCCATAACAGGTGAGTATCCTTCTGAACTCTTCAAGAGATTCAACGATGCAGGAGTACAACCGCTCATCGAAGACGGTGACATGGATTTAATATCGACGCCATTTGATTTTTGGGGTGTAAACTACTACACAAGAAACGTGGTAAGAAAGGAAGAATCAAGTATTCTAGGTAGTGAGGTTATTCAAGGTGAACTTGCTAAGACAGAAATGGGATGGGAAGTCTACCCCGAGGGGCTTGAAGCTTTTCTTTACAAGACATTCAAAGAATACGGAAAAAAACCAATATACATTACCGAGAATGGCATGGCGTGCAAGGACAAGTTGACTGATGGCTTTGTTGAAGATTTTGAAAGGATTGACTATATG
The DNA here is from genome assembly GCF_003666285.1 of Mesotoga sp. HF07.pep.5.2.highcov. Lineage (NCBI taxonomy): Bacteria > Thermotogati > Thermotogota > Thermotogae > Kosmotogales > Kosmotogaceae > Mesotoga > Mesotoga sp. HF07.pep.5.2.highcov. The sequence continues at coordinate 6,062 of NZ_JFHJ01000140.1, forward strand.
AAGAGGCATTTCTCTTCCGCTCTCAGTGCTTTGAAGGCAGGAGTAGATCTGAGGGGTTTTTATGTCTGGTCGCTGCTGGATAATTTCGAATGGTCTTATGGCTATTCGAAAAGGTTCGGATTAGTGTATGTTGACTACGAAAAAGGTCTTAAACGTATCCCCAAGCGCAGCTATTACTATTACAGAGACTTCCTCGAACGGGATTGAGAAAGCTCTCTTCTAAGAAAAATACTGCCGGGTTCCATTTGTGGTTTTCATTGTGAGCCCTGCTGAACGAAGAAAAGATACCAAAGGTCTTATAAAGAACTGTGAAAGAGTTTGTTTGATAGGAGGTTTTGAAATGATCGGAGTTGTCGTGGATTCAGGATGTGATCTTCCTGATGAGGTTAAAGCAAAAGACAATGTAAGGGAAGTGCCACTGAAGATAGTCCTGGATGGTAAGGAATATCGGGACAATATTGATATTTCCACTTCTGATCTTCTTGAGTACATGGAAAACAAGTTTCCGAAGACATCGCTTCCAAGACCGCCCGAAATCGGGGAAGCTTTCGAAAGCCTTTATGAAAAGGGATACAACGAGATCCTCTTCATAGGGATTTCAAGTGGCCTGAGTGGCACACTTGATCAGGTTAAGTCTTATGTTCGCGATTTTTCAGAAAAGCATGGCGATTCGAAAATTGAAGTAGTGGATTCAAAGAATATTTCAATTGGATCTGGTCTTCTGGCAATGAAAGCAATTGAGCTGATCAAAAGTGGGGAGTCTTTTGAAGGAGTCGTCAAAGACATTCTGGGTTCTGTCAGGAAAGCGAAGGTTTTCTTCTGCATACCCGTACTGAAATATCTAAGAGCAGGAGGGCGAATAGGAAAGGTTACCGCCACCATCGGTGATATTCTTGATCTGAAGCCCGTAATTACTGTCGGAGAAGGCGGTGTTTATCACAGCGTTTCTAAAGAAAGAGGTATGAAGAGAGCTGTGAAAAGCTCCGTCGAGAAACTGATTCATTTCATCGACGGCAATAGGGTGCTGAACATTGCGGCTTATACTTCTGACAAGAGTGAGAAAACCATGGAGCTTTTCAGGATGGCGGTTTCAGAGATTAAAGCCGCTGGACTTAGCCATATAATAACCGGACAGATATCTCAATCTCTTGTTTGTCATACAGGTCCCGGTCTGATCGGAGTTGCTGCGATCTTGGAGTAAAAAAAAAGCCGCCGGAGTGGCGGCTTAAAAATCGGGATATTCCAGGGGGTTTCTCATGCCTTGTCCGTCATCCATAACATGGGGGGTAATGGTGAACAAGCATATTGTTGCTAAGTTGTTTTGTCTTTTTTAATGACCGGTTGAGCTTTGGGGTGCAAGGGTTTCTTATCTATTTGATATAATTCTACCCAAAACTATCGGGTTTGTCAATATACTGGATCATAATTATCGGTTTTTCTTTGTAAACATTCGGTAAAGTCAAAATCCATATTGTGTAGGACGAACTGTGATCCGATGATTTAGTTATATATTTTGTTTAGCTTTCCTTGAAGATTGCAATTATTGGTGGTAGAGACATTTAGTGCTCTACTCAGCCGGAGATGTATCTATTGGACAGGAACAGTCAAACTAGAATTCTATCGGTTTTTGAGGGTGCCATTTACAATGGGTTCTTCTTAATTACTCAGGGATTCCTTGGGACGGGGCTTGCTCTTGAATTTGGGGCGTCCGAACCAGTTATTGCTTTGATTGGAGTTCTCCCTTCAGTTTCACAATTAATTCAACTCATTGCTCCTTTTATATTAAGACTGGTTGGAAACAGAAAGAAAGCAATGATGATATGTGCGTCTGCGGGGAGACTATCGACGGCGTTTATTCCAGTAACACTCGCATTAGGAATAAACAAACAGTCACTTTTACTGGTAATTCTTGCATTCTTTTCATTTGCAGCAAGTTTGGCAGGGAATTTCTGGGTATCAATTATCAGGGATGTTGTTCCGCCAGATAAATCGGCAAGGTTCTTCAGCCTGAGAAACGTTATATTCACAATAACAAATATGTTGATAACGCTTCTTTATTCTTTCATTCTTGACCATTCATCTGGAAAAACGGGTTTTGTGATAATAACCACTATGGGGGCAGTCAGTGCGTTGGTCAGCCTTGTTCTACTGGGTCTTCACAACGATCCTCCACACGAGATAAGCTATGGAAGTGGCCTTTTTAAGGCTGTTACAAGAGATAAGAAATTCATGACCTATCTCCGTTTCTATTCCTTCTGGAGCTTTTCAATTGCGATTGCTTCACCCTTCTTTGCCTATCATGAGCTGGTGAATATGGAACTGGATTATTCGTTTCTCAGTTTACTTAACATCTTCAGCTCAACTCTTACGATGGTGTTTTATCTTTTGTGGGGGAGGATAGCTGATAGAATTGGAGGACAGGCGGTATTGGAATTCGGCATCTTCGGTGCATTTTTAAAGACATTTCTCTGGTTGTTCATGGACAGGGGAACGGTCTATTTACTTTACGTAGATACTTTTATTGGTACCGCTTCGTGGAGCGCAATAAATCTTTGTCTTTTCACTACAATGCTCGAATTACTAAATGGGGTTGATGCGGAAACTTACTATGCGTTGCTTTCTTTTTCGAATGGGGCTTCCGCTCTTGCTGGTTCACTCGTTGGAGGGGTTCTTGCTTTTTATCTTAACAAGTTTACCTGGACACTCGGTGGACATACGTTTTTTGGCATTCAGATTTTGTTCCTAGTTACTCTGGTCTTGAGAGGTGTTTCTTTTCTGCTATTGAAGAGAGTAAAGACGAAGAAAGTCGTATCAGTACCTGGAATGGTTTTCAATTCGGCAGTTGTCATAGCTAATCGACTTGCAGCGAGGCCGAGAGAGTTTATTGAAGTGATGATAGAGAAGAACAAATCAAGAAGAAGGAGTGATAATAGTGATTGAGAAATTGATTGAGCGATTTCTGAGATATATATCGATTGAAACCACTTCAAGCTTTGAAACTAAGACTTTCCCGTCTACAACTGGTCAGCTAGATCTTGCCAGAACTCTCAAGGAGGACATGGAATCTATAGGATTGTCTGAAGTTACTATTGACGATTTTGGTTATGTGATGGGGACCCTGCCCTCAAACCTTGAAACGAAACTACCCGTGATTGGATTTATCTCCCATATGGATACGAGCCCGGAAATGAGCGGAAAAGATGTAAGACCTTCAATTGTTAAATATCAGGGAGGGAAGTTGCTCCTTAACAAGAAAGATAACCTCTATATTGATCCTCATCTGTATCCAGAAATTGAAAGATATGTTGGAGAAGATCTGATTGTTACTGACGGAACTACTTTGCTTGGAGCGGATGACAAGGCAGGAATTGCAGAGATTTTAACCGCGATGGAATTTATAATTTCGAATCCCCGGATTAAACACGGCAAGATAAGAGTAGCCTTTACACCGGACGAGGAGATCGGGAGAGGAACTAATCATTTCAGCATAGAAGAATTCGGAGCCGATTACGCGTACACAGTAGATGGGGGAGGCATTGGAGAACTGCAGTACGAGACTTTCAACGCTGCCAACACTGAGGTTGTGATTAAAGGACTGAATATCCATCCTGGAAGCGCGAAAGATAAGATGAAAAACTCAATGCTCATTGCATGTGAATTCAACGGAATGCTGCCCTCAAATGAAATACCTGCCACTACTTGCGGGAGAGAGGGATTCTTCCACTTAATCAGTGTTCAAGGTTCTGTAGAAGAAACAATACTAAAATACATCATTAGAGATCATTCTAGGGAGAAGTTTTCAAGAAAAAAGACGATGATTTCCGAAGTAGCGGCTTTATTGAACTACAAATATGGAGAAAATACGGTCACGTTTTGTACTGAAGACTCTTATTACAATATGAAAGAGAAGATAGAGGAAGTGTATTTTGTTGTTGAGACCGCGAAAAGGGCAATGGAGAGTCTTTCAATTGAACCGAAAATAGAACCTGTGCGAGGGGGAACTGATGGTGCGCGTCTTTCTTTTGTGGGACTTCCTACACCCAATCTCTTCACAGGAGGGCACAATTTTCACGGAAGATTCGAGTACATACCAATAAGATCTATGGAAAAGTCGGTTCAGGTAATTACGAAGATAGTAGAGTTGTTCTCTGAGGAGGCAACCTTTGAAAGTTAGGACTCTTTTATGGAAGTTCAAAGTCTGGAGACGAAGATTTGAAGTTAAAGAACGATCACCTTAACCCAGTATAACTCTACAGCTTTTTTTGGTAAGAGTCACACCCCAATATAGAGATTTATGTTCAAAGACGTTAGATTTGCTTTGATTCGCACGATCTTTGTAGATTATGCGAACATTCGTGGTTCTTAGTTCAAGGAGTCTTGTAAGTAAGGCTCTACAGATTTTCTGGGATCTCTTGGAGGTGAAAGATGTCTACTAGTTCCAGATTTGTGAGAGAAAGAATTGGAAGAGATAACCCTCTCTTTTCAATGAGCCGTGTAACGATAGAAACAGCTTTCTACGGAAATAACGTAGTACCGGTCGTTTCGCCCAGTGAGGCCTACAAGCTCGCGAAGAACTCGGCAGGTACGATAGTCACTGACCTTCCAGTTTATAAACCCGAAAAAGCCGGTCTTGATTCAGATTCAAAAGTTCTTCTCTTCAATGACGGCGCCGTGACTGGAAGATGTGCCTCGGCGAGGCGAATAGTGGGAGAGCCAGGAGTAAACGAAACAGAATACGGAGCGAAGTTGCGAGAAGCAGTCTACAAAACAAGAAACAGGAAGATGTACCATGCCCAGGCGTATATAGGGCTCGATAGAGATTTCATGGTAAAGGCACATCTTCTGGTTCCTGAAACCCACGAGAACCTGATTTATAATTGGTTGTTAAATTTCCAGCCGATAAACGAATTCTACAACGAAATGTATGAGTCCTCAGAAAGGTGTGAAAACGAGGGCGATATTTTTGTGTTTTCCGACCCGGAATGGCATCATCCAGATCATCCATTGGGGCTTTCATTCTTCGATCCGGAACACAATTGCGCCGCAATTCTCGGAATGAGATACTTCGGTGAATTCAAAAAAGGAACGCTTACCCTTGCGTGGGGATGTGCCAACAGGCATGGTTTTGCTGCTTGTCATGGTGGTCAGAAAAGGTACAATCTCCAGGACAGAAAATTTGTTGTGGGTTTCTTTGGACTGTCCGGTTCCGGAAAGTCAACGCTTACTCATGCTAAGCACAACGGAAAGTATGATGTTACAGTGTTGCACGATGATGCCTTCGTGATTTCATCTTCCGATGGATCTTCCGTAGCACTGGAACCCTCGTATTTCGACAAGACGTCCGACTATCCTCTAAATAGTGAAGACAACAAGTTCCTTCTTTCTGTTCAGAACGTTGGTGCGACCCAGGACGACGAAGGACGAATTGTTATTGTGACGGAGGACATTAGAAACGGAAACGGAAGGGCAATCAAGTCAAAAATCTGGTCTCCAAATAGAGTAGACAAATTCGATGAACCAGTAGAAGCCATCATCTGGTTGATGAAAGACCCATCAATTCCTCCGGTAGTGAAAGTCAACGATCCTGTTCTCGCATCTGTTATGGGCGCGACTCTTGCTACAAAAAGGACCTCGCTGAACGCCTGGCACCAGGAGTTGATCCCAATGCGCTGGTAATAGAGCCCTACGCGAATCCATTCAGAACCTATCCGCTTTCTGACGATTTTAATCGTTTTCTTGAATTGTTTACTCACAGAGGGATTAACTGTTATATTTTCAATACCGGGCATTTTGGCGAGAAGAAGGTTCCCAAGGAACTCACCCTTCAAATCCTCGAGTCTATAGTAGAGAACCGAGCAGAGTTCTTGCCGTGGGAACCATTCGAGGAACTCGAGATAATGTTTATTGAAGGTTTTTTGCCTGATCTTTCTGATGAGAGCTACAAGAAGCTTCTGAGGGAGAGACTCGTTGACAGGTACAACTTCCTTCGGTCTAGAGAAGTTGAAAGAGGTGGCTTCGATAGACTTCCCCAGGAGGCAGTCGAATCGATTTCGTCCTTGATGAAAATCGTAGAGTAGTTTTGGTTTTATCATGGGGCCGCCTTTGGCGGCCTTTTCATTTGTTTATTCAATCTTAGTTTACAATAAAAAAGGATTCCTGACTGGCGTCAGGAATCGAAGGGGGAATTGCTACGAAACGAGGAGTTGTCCGGATTGCGGCTAACTTTACCGTATAAACGAGTGCATTGTGAATACACTGTAACCGAAGTTAACCGTTAACCTTTCAAACTTATTATACAATTTATTCTCAAAGAAATCAAATCGTCTCTATTATGTAAATGGAGGCGACAATTGCATGGTTCATCAGTCGGTGTCTCAGTTAGCCTTAATTTAACGTATTGCGCAGTTGGCTAACAAGCCCGGGAAATACTGGGCTCATAGAACGGTGGTAAAAAATCAATTTGTTACTTCGATGGTATAAGATTTTATTTGATAATCTTCGTTATTCATTCTCTTTCGGGAGGTTTTGAGTTTGAGGGTATTGGTTACGGGCGCTAGAATGTGGTATGCAATTAATACTATAAGGCTTTTGGCTAGAAGCGGTCATGAGGTTTTCGCAGCGGACAGCAGTAGACTTAGCGGGGGTCTTTACTCCAGATATCTCAAAGGGAAATTCATTTATCCTTCAGTCGGTGAGAATAGCAGTGCTTTTGTCGAAAGCGTCATTGAAAAGATAGAAGAACTGAAGATCGATGTTCTGTGTCCAACCTTTGAAGAGGGTTTTGTGTTCAGCAAATATATTGGTAGGTTGGAAGGTCGTGTAAATGTACTGGTTCCTTCTTACGATCATATTACTCTCCTTCACGACAAGTACTCAATGACCACTTACGCAAGATCACTTGGTATAAGTGTTCCGAAGACGGCGCTGTTGAAGGATTTCAGCTTAGAGGGGTGTGAATTCCCGGTAATAATTAAACCCAGAAATCAGCGATCTGCTGAAGGGATTTTCAAGGTTAATTCCATAGGTGAGTTCGAGAAAAGATGCAGGAATCTTGAAGAAGACAGATATCTGGTCCAAGAGTGGAAAGAGCCCTACCAGATTTGTACAACAGGGTTGGCTCACAATGGTCGATTAATTGGAAACGTCATTTATCACAACATAAGAGAATACCCTGAATCTGGAGGAATTGGTACCTGCAGAGTTTCTATAGATTGCGAAAAAGCGCTTGGAGAAGTTAAGAAAATCGTCAGCGATCTCAACTACTCTGGATTCATTTCGATGGATTTCCTACATGACAGAATCAATGGTGAATACTATCTGGTTGATGTAAATCCCAGGATGAGCCCCGGGCTGCTCATTGCTTATAACTCTGGTGTTGACATGGTAAAGGCGTATCTTGAATTAGCAAATGGAAGTGAAGTCAGCGTGGCTAGATCGCCGAAAACCGGTTATGGTACTTTTACAACGGCAATGGAGATCGGTTGGTTCTTCAGTACGTTGTTTAAAGGCAAGTTTAAGAACCTGAAGGGCTTTTTCAAGAGCAGGAAGAAGCTAAAGGATGATTCATGGGATGTTCGCGATCCGATTCCTTTTTTTGTGATGCTTCTGTCCATGTTGAACACTGCTGTCTTTGGACCTCTCAGAGGTGGCCAGACGAAGAGTTTTTCTCTCGGAGCAACCTGTGATACAGAAAGTCTAGGTTCCGAGGACGAGTTAATCAAGAAGAAAAAAGCTGTGTAGAAATCAAACCATGGTCGTAAAAAACACTGCTATGGATAGTAAAACGGTCTTAGAGTTAGCTAATAGAAGTTCTACCTCACAATGGAAATTTTCAAATGGTCCAAGACAATGTTAGACTGTTGATTCATATGACGCACGAAAAGTCTATTGAAACCTGGTTTCGAGAGACTGAATCAATAGTCCCGAAGAATTGTTTGGAAAGCTAGAATGAGATCATTTGAGTATTAAGATTGGGCTCGCCGAAGGGTCTTCCAAATTGAAGCAAATCCAGGTTCAGCAGCTTTGCCTCATGACGGACGTGGTTTGTCATATATTGTCGTTTGAAGAGCTACAGAAGTACGAATTTCCGTAGGTTCTTTTGTATTGATTACTCATTCCCGGAAAGAGCTCGTCGAGTTTTAGATAGTAATATTCTTTCTGCCTATCCCTCAAAGTCATTCTCATTGAAGGATAGATAAACTTGGCTCCAGCTTCTTTTCCTCTAGTAAGTATGGGCAAGATGTCTTCCGTACTATCTTCTGTGAATGGCAGGATCGGCATCAACACGATTTCGACATCAATGCCTGCTCTAGATAAAGCCTTGAATACTTCGATTCCTCTCGAATGCCAGGGTACTCCTGGTTCGAGTTTGTTTGCCAACTTATCGTCTGGAGTTGTTATTGTGAAGACCACCGAGCAACGCTTCGAGACATTCAGAATATCAACGTCTTTAATTGAAGGTGGTCCTTTGTGGTTATCTGGACTCCGTATGCGAGATTTCGACTAACCAAAAGAGATCTCTTCGTTATTTTCATCTTTTTGGCGGAGTACATGGATCGCTCTTTTATCCGGTCGATTCTATGCCGTTATCTCTTTTACGCTTGAGCTCGAATTTCGGAAAATCCACTGCATTTGACCTGTAACCGACATTTTCGAAACCGTCTACTCCTTAGCATTGACTCCCAGAGTCACAGTGTGTGCAGCAGTGTTGACACCCACGACGCCGATAGTTTGTAGATCTTATAAACGCCGAAAATTGCCCGCCTAGAGCGGAAACAACGGTCTTCGCGATTATCTCTATAATGGAACAATGATACTGCTCAAGAAACTACGTGAATGCAAGATCTTCGAATGACAAAAAGCGTGACTTTGCGAGAAATACAGGCGATTTCTCCGGTTTATCTAGTTTTCTTCAGAAGCGAGGTCAAAGGGTACGAAGACAATTATCTGATATAATCTATCCTGAAGGGATCGTTGAAAGAGAGATTTGTCCAGACGTAAGTGCTCTTCTGGCGCTTAGCAGGACAGTGACGAAGAGTTATTTTGGAGTGATGTTATGGGTTTTTTCGAAGGGTTTAGCAAGATAGTATTTGTGATCTCCTACGTTTTATGGGCTGGAGGGGGGCTCACGGTTTCGCTCTTGATGATACCTATGAAGGATCCCAGAACTGAACCTCAGGTTCAGGGTTACCTTCACGCTTTCTGGCAAACCATAAGAATACCGGCAGCGGCTCTTTCTTTCGTTGTTTTGGGAGCAGCAATTACAATGGCAATAATCGTTTCAGCTTCCTTGCTTTGGAGCTCAATTTTCTCTTTGTCATGGTTTCTCACTTTCTTGTTCTGGCTTATGGCGGACAGGTTTATGAAATCAGGAGGAAGCGATCCAAGATCAATGGTCGAGGTCCATAAGAGAAGCTTCCACGCTTATCTGGTTATGGCAGATATTTCGATCTTTCTTTCAATGCTTTCAGTTGCGTTTATGCTGTTATGATTGATTTCCCATCATTGTAGAAAGTTCCTCTAGGTCGTGTTCCAGGATCTCTCTTTCTTCAAGAATCTCAAGAATCCTTTCTTCAGCCTGATCCAAAGTGTTCTGAAATTCTTGGAGCCTCTCGTAATCACTAGCGTAAAGCCCCATTCTTGCGTGAATCTCTTCCAGACTATTGGACAGAGCTTCTTCTTCAGCATCCAATTGTTGCAACTTTTCAATGATCGACTTCTTCTTGTTGGATAATCTCCTTCTTTCTTGAAAGCTGACTCGCCCGTCATCATTACCCACCGAACCGGTATAGCTTTGATTTCTACTCAAATACTCATCAACAGTGGATACACTCTTCAACTTATGCCTATCGATCATCAAGAAACGATCACAAATATTCTGTACGAATTCTCTGTCGTGAGAAACAAGAATTATGCAGCCTTCGTATTCTTTCAGTACCTGTTCAAGGCTTTCAATGGACCAGATGTCGAGATTGTTCGTCGGTTCATCCATGACCAAAACGTTTGGACGCGATAATATCAGTTTCGCAAGCGCGAGTTTCGTTTTTTCTCCACCACTCAAGGTGTGTATTGGCTTAAAGACATCGTCGCCGGGAAAGCCAAACCTTCCTAAGTACTTTCTAACTTCGTAATCAGGTTGCCCCCTCATCAATTGCCAGATTTCCGTGAGCACATCGTTTGACGAATTTAGATCCTCGGTCAGCTGAGAAAGATAGCCCCAACGGACGTTGTGGCCCCAGGTAACTTCTCCCGAGTATCCCTTTAAATTCCCAGTAATTATCTTCAAGAGTGTTGTCTTCCCGCTGCCATTTGGGCCGAGAAGGCCGATCTTATCTCTCCTGTGTATTTCTGTGGTGGCGCTGCTGAAAAGATTCTTGCTGCCAAAGCCGAATGACAGTTTTTCGATCTTCAAAACTGAGTAGCCGGTTCTATCTGGCTGTGGCAGGCGGAATTTTGTCCCTCTGATTTCTTCATCTGGGAGATCTATCGATTCGAGCTGCTCGATTAGTCTGTCCCTTTGTTTTTCTTTGTTGATCGCCTGCTTGATGAATTTTTCCTGCCCCCACAATCTGTAGCGTTTTGCGACAGAGTCAAGTCTTTCGATTTCTTTTGAAAGATTATCCCGTGTTCTCAGGCCGCTCTTTAACATAATCTCTCTGTCTGCCTGGTATCTGTCATAAGGTCCGGAGAAATCCCAAAGCGAGCCGCCGTTCAGCTCCCAGAAGCGATTGCCAACGTTTCTAATCAAGTATCTGTCGTGAGTAACGACAAGCAGAGCTCCTTTGTAATTCTTTAAGAAGCTTACTAACCATTCAGTCGATTCGAGATCGAGATGATTTGTAGGTTCATCCAAGAGCAGTAGATCGTAATCAACCAGAAAAAGCTTTCCAAGAGAGATCCTGGTTAGTTCGCCACCACTGAAGGTTTCGAGACGTCTTTCCCAATCTTCCTCGCCGAATTCGAGCCCTACGAGGATACTCCTTACTCTTCTGTCGAAGGAATAGTATTCTTCGGTGTCAGGAAGGACACTCGATTTGTCCTGCATGTAGTAATCCATAAGAGTCAACTCAGAATTGGGTATTCTATTCTGTATTTGATAACCAATTCTCACGTTTGTGGATAGGAAAACCTCCCCCTCAGACGGCAAAAGATCACCTGAAATTATTCTCATGAGGGTTGATTTTCCGCTTCCGTTTTTTCCAAGAAGTATTGTCTTATCTTTCCTATCTATCGAGGTTGAGACTTCGTCAAAGAGGAAGTCTTGACCATAATCGTGTCCAACTTTGCTCAGAGTAATCAGCATACATTTCCCTTCCAATCTGCCGGTCAGTGATAATAATACAACATAACAGTTTCTTTTGTGGGAAGGGGTCTTCATGCATTCATGGTTCGATGACATGTGATATCTTTGATTATGTGGTGAAACCGGGTGGTGAATTTCTTTGAAACTCTGGTTGCCTTTTCTTATAGTTCTTACAGGATTTCTAGCGGTCTCATACATCTGGGGATTCAACTTCTTCAGGAGTCCAGACCAAGTCTTCCTGCAATATGAGAGGGCAATGATCGACTATGCAAATCAAATTCGTCTTCAGCAAGATTCCGGCCTTGAAGCCGGATTAAGTGAAGATGAAATTGTGTCGCTGAGAAAGGTAGCCATTGTCGAGCTTGAAGGAGACATGAGGAATCTGATATTTGACTTCCCTAAGTATTGGTCAATTATTGAGAAGTATTATCTACAGTATGCCCAAAGTTCAGGCATCTGGTTCACAGATGGATTGTCGGGATCGATATATACTCAAGACGATCCAGAGTATGATACTTTTCTCGCTCTCTACGAATTGAAGGATGATCCTGAAAGTTACTGCCTGATATTTGTCCCTGAAGTTTCCGAAGAGAGTGTCTTCAGAGAGTTCAGAGGAGCGCGGATTTACTTCCTTCAGAAGACAATTTGGGGTTACAAGATTGAATGGAGCAGATCCCTGATCGATTTGATTCTGGATGTAGATTTCTCGTCTGTCTCGGTATAATCTTTTGTTTTTTCACAGAAGGCCGACTCGCTTTTGGGTAAACGCTCCTCAGGATAAGCCAACGTTCTCCAGACGAGGTTTTCTGGTATCCTTTTATCGAAGCTATTCATTCCCTTGTTGCCGGAGGATATGATGTTCTTTAAGAAGATTAATGATAGAAGAAGAGAGAATAGGATTACTAAGATAGAAAGAAGGATTTCGAAATCTCGAGAAGAGGAAAAAGGTAGGTTGCTATATGAACTCTGGAATTTGAAGAGAGGAAAAGGAGATAATGAAGGCGCTATGAAGGCTGCACTAGAAAGGCTCGCATTTCTCAAAGATCCTGAGTCATTTGAAGACCTTATCTCAACCTTTGAGAAGATTGACGGGTCCTCGAAAAACTCTTTTGCCCGAGAAATCGAGAAGTTTGCCTGCGAATTTGATAGAGGCCTTTGGGAAGAATTCATATCAGTCTTCTTTGAGGACCAACCTGAGGCTGCGATCAAATTTGCTTTAAGCTGCTACAGGATCTCTTCGAAAGCATTATTTGCCGAGATTGCTCTTAAGAAGCTTGAGAATGCTGTTTATAACGAAGAGCCCGATAGGCTTGTGCGGCTACGAGAGATGTACATTTCAGCAATTTCGGAAGTCGGAGAGATCTCTAGAGTAGAACAGCTTCGCCTTCTCGAGAGAGCCTTAGACTCTTCCAAATCGCTGATTCAAGACGAACAATTACTTTCCAACCTTGCGGTGAAGTATATTGATCTTATGCTTTCCGGCGAAGATTTAGATGGAATCGCAAAGAAATTATCGGGTAGTTTTGACCGCTTTGTAGTTTATTTCAAAGGAAATGAAGTGACTCTTCTTGACAAACTAGATCTCATTCTTCCGAAGATAGAAGAAGAAGAAATCAAAAGAGCTTTGATAGAAAAGCTTCGAATATTGGGACAGTCGATATCGGATAAAAGATATGATTCCGATTTTTCTGGTGAATCAGATTACCTTGAATTTCTTAAGAAAAGCATTGCTAACTACGAGTTTAAAGCAAGGAAAAGAGATTCGGGCGAGGAGATTCTAAGAAAACTCGCCAGTGATTACGAGAGAATTATTGACAGTCTTGAGTCTCCTGAGGAGAAACTGTTATACATTAGGAAGCTGGGAGCCTTGCTTCGGGATCGTCTTGAAGAACCCTACAAAGCACTTGAAGTCTTCGAAGAGGGGTTGCGATTGAAGGCTGATGACATATCTCTGTGGCTTGTCAAAGGAATGACCCTGGAGAAAATAGCACGTAATGAAAGTGATCCAGTTAAGGCTTCGATATGTTGGAAAAGGACTTACAATCATTATCATGCGATTGCGGAGACTTTTGAGGAGCAGGAAGTAAAGCTTACGGCGATCGAGAAGTGTGCAACGATTCAGGCAGAGAGGTTGACCGGAGTTTAGCTTTGTTGAGATGGTTCTTTTGGGATCCTTTGGGGGTGCGTTTTGAGATTCTTGAACAAAACCATACTTGTTACTGGTGGAGCCAAAGGAATCGGGAAAGCCATATCCATTGGTTTCGCGAGATGTGGTGCATTTGTGTTGATTATGGATATCGATGTGGAAGCTGGGAATCGCTTGGTGAGCCAGATGATTTCCGACGGAGGCCGAGTGACGTTTATTTATGGAGATGTTTCTTCTGAAGATGATTTAATGAGAGTTGTTACTGGTACGGTGGGACTATTCGGATCGATAGACGTTCTCATAAACAATGTGGGGATAGGATGGACCGGAACACTTCTAGAGAGGTCAACAGATGATTGGAGGAAAGTAACCGAGGTCAATCTCACGGGCTCTTATTTGATGGCGAAATACTGCTCTCCTTATTTAGCCACTTCGAAAGGCTCAAGCATAATAAACATAGTTTCGACTCGGGCTTTGATGTCGGTAAGCAGTTCGGAACCATGCTCTACTTCGAAAGGTGGTCTGCTGGCTCACACACATTTACTTGCCATTATTCTTGGGCTAAAAGTCAGAGTCAATGCGATATGCTCGGGATAGATCGACATGACTGAAAGCCAGCCCAGTAAGCCATCCGAACGAAGCGATGTTGCACATAATCAACACCCGGCCGGGCGAGTTGGTAGACCGGAAGACGTTGCAGATGCCTGTTTTTTTCTTAGCGGTGATGAAGCTTCTTTTATCACAGGTGCAAATCTAGTTGTTGACGGTGAAATGACACACAAGATGATTTATCTAGAATAGGAGTGATCAGAGTTGAGTCAAAGGCTGGATGGAAAAAAGGTTAAATCTCTTATAGAAATGCTTTCGGGATATCACAGAATGCGGGGAAGTCGTGACTATAAGGAATCTATGAACTCGATAATGGACTATCTTATCCGTTCCGGTCTTCCGGAAAATAGATTCCGGGTATTGAAGTATCCAGCCGATGGGGTCACAAAGACGGGAAACATCGTCTCTACACTTGCATGGGAACCAGTATATGGGGAGCTGTGGCTTGAGAATCCAGAGAGGGTTTTCGTCACTTCAACAAAAGTCACAAAAGTCTCCCTGGTTTCCGGTAGTGGAAGCAGCAAAGGCTGGGAATCGTTACCTCTAGTTGTATATGACGGTAAAGGAGATTACTCCGGAAAAGCAGTTCTTGCTAGTGAAGATCCTGTCAAGGTTTTTCAGCATGCGGTAGTTGAGGGCGGGGCGAGGTGTCTAATTCTGTGCCATATGAGAAAGGTCTTTGAGGAAATTGGTCGCAGTCTCAATGATTTACCTCAAATGACAAACTTCTTGACGATCCCCCACGACAGAGATTCGGCCGATAGAAACGCTGTTGCTTTTTCGGTTACAAAAGAGAAGTACGATCTTCTCTTCAATTACTCGAAAAAAGGAAGTGCGATCGTTGGGTTCAGGGCTGAAACAAATATGTCGAAAGGTAGTTTTGATGTTCTGCAAATAGACGCGACTGGTTTCAATGATGGCCCTCAGGTTCTCATAACTGCGCATTTGTGTCATCCTTCGCCTGGGGCCGATGATAACGGGAGTGGAGCCGCTCTCGCCGTTGAGATAGCAAGGGTGTTGAATGATGAGAACTTCCCATATTCCGTGAAAATTGCACTTGTTCCCGAATATTTGGGAAGCGTACCTTATGCTCTCCAACTCAAGAGCGAGAATAACCTTCCGATATATACTATAAACCTTGATATGGTTGGTGCAGATCAGAACAAAACGGGTTCTACATTTATTCTTTCAAAGGTCCCACCTTATTTGCCACAGAGGTGGGGAAATATCCTGGAATTCTATATCAAGACTCTTATGCCTTCAAATGCCGGTTATCCTCTGAAGAGATTTGGAGAGATTCCCTTCATGGCCGGTTCAGATCACTGTGTCTTCACAACTCTTGGAATTCCCTCTCCGTTCATGGGCCATCTTCCAGATAGATACTACCACTCGGATTTAGACACACCCCAGATGATGGATGAAAAAGAACTGGAGTGGGTAGGTCTGTCGGCTCTCAATACTTTGGATCAGCTAGTCAAGCCCGATCAGGACTTGCTCATAAGTGTCAGAAGCAAGATGATAGGAGAGCTATTCGGTATACTAAACAGAATTTCAGGGAGAGAAGGAAGCGATGATGTTTTCGATCTTCTGATTTCTAATTACGAGGGAGAAGTACTCAGAAAGGTTTTCAATAATTCTGGGAATCTTCCTTCACTAAGCCCACTGGAGCCAACCTTCGATAGCTCTTTAGGTCTGGAATGGATCAGGACATTCCCTCAGGAACTTAAAGACGAGCTCGAAATTGATTTCGTAAGTATCGCCGATTTCGTGGTGGGAGGTGCGGCTGTTGTTGGAGGTAGGGAAGCCGTAGAACTATTGGCAAGTATTCACTACGGAGTCGAGATCGGGAAGGTTAGGGTACTTACCGGCTGGATGATCGAGAAAGGTTTGCTGAGATCATGAACATCAGGGGATTTTGTTTAATAATCTTTCTTATCTTAACAGCGTCCTGTTTTGCAAATTTGGAGATGAAGGTAGATAGTGGTGTATCAATGCCGTGGAGTGGGTTCCTTGAAGGCAGTGATTCTGAGAGAACCCAGCTCCTGATGAAAAACGACTTCCGCGCTTATTTCTTACCAACTGTGGGGTATGAGATCAGCGGTGAACATCTGATAGAGTTGAGTTTTTTTCACTTCACCGTTAAAAGTACATTCGAGGCGACGGACACTGACCCTTTGGCTTCATACGAATCAATGTTTAAGCAGGATGTACTTTCGCTCACTTATATGTATATACTTCCTGAGCTTGATCGCTTCTCTCTTCAACTGGGTGTTCAAGGTAGGTTGTGGTTCAAACAACTGACGCTCACTGGCTCGAAAACATTTGACCGCAAGGTTTCTGATTTGTCCTTTGGCCCTGCTGCAGATTTGAGGCTGCAGATGAACGATAAGGTCTTCATTGGATTAGATGTCTCTACTGGACTGGGAAAAGGGAACGGATTCATAGATATGTTCGCTGGACTTCACTTTGAAGGGCCATTCTACTATGTTAGAGCGGGCACAAGATATTGGTCCGTAACGAACTCCTTTGATAACGATCGCTTCTTCCTGTCTTTTGTGAATCTGGGAGTGCAGTTCTGCGCAGTTTTCTAGACTCCATTTTTCACAAATGAGAGCGGGTCGAGTGAAGATATTCTTACAATCCCCAGGACAGGAACGCCAAACTTCGCCAGCAAAGTTCGACCTTCTTCGAAGGTCTTTTCAATGATTGCCGCAAAGCCGTGAAGCGATGCTCCCGTTTTCAATACAAGCCGGGCCAGGGCCTCTATGGTCTTACCGCTTGCCAGAAAGTCATCCACGATAATGACTCTGTCCTTCTCATCAATATAGTCCAGGGAAACGTTGAGTTCCACTATCCCTCCTTTTGTGTGCGAAGGAGCGGATTCACTCAGATACCTTTGCATTGTTATTGGTCTACTCTTACGAGCAAAAACGAGCTGTGCACCAAGGCTGCTAGCTGCCATCAATGCGGGAGCAATCCCAGAACTCTCTGCAGTCAAGACTTTTGTTACTCCATAAGTTCTGAAGTAGTCAGCGATTAGTTCACCAGCATTTTTCATTAGTTGTGGATCAATCTGATGGTTAAGAAAGGAATCTACTCGAAGAATGCCATTGCCCAGAACGGAGCCCTTGTTTCTTACAGCTTCCTCAAAGGAAGAAAATATCTCTTGCCTGGAAAGAACAACTTCGTCCATCGATTAACCTCCAAAAGGTATATGGTACAATGATCGACTATTTCTGTATCCTTTTCTTGAAGGAGAAATTCCTTTTATGTAAGGTATGTTCTCAAAACAGATCGAAATTGCACAGGAATTCAAAATCAAGACGCTCGGAATCGCCTAGTGTGATTTTTTTCGAGAGATCTAGTTTACTCCCGGTGATACCGATCATTCAAAATGCCCCTATTCATCACGATTAAATCTACCAAAAAGTCTTTTTTCATTTGATAGTGAAAATGTATAATTGAGCTACGTAACTAAAGCGGAAGGTTTCTTATGAAGCGGAAGACACTCGTAATACTTATAGCATTTCTTCTAATTTCTACTGCGTCTTTTGGAAGCTATTTCAACGCGAACAATATCGGCGGTTCGGTTGTTTATTTCCCTTTTCTTCTTGGAATATTCTCGGTGAATGGATACTACAGACTGGGCTTTCAAGTCTTTGGCGCTTCCAAAACCGGTAGTTTGAGTTTCACTCCTGCCATGCTTTATATTGGGCCTTCGGTTTCGTATTCGGGTGCATTTGGGGAGGTTTCGGGACTAGAAGCAGGGATTGATGCACGATTGCTGGCGGGGATCGAGAATCTTTCTTTTAACTTGTTTGGAAGAAGATTCATGTTCGCGCTCGGACTGAGAGGACAAGCTATGTACTCTTTCTTCGAAACAACCGATAATTTCAAAACAAGACTCTCTCCTGAGATCAGCTTCGTAGATGTAACCAAAATGACGGACAGGTTCAACTTCTCTCTCTTTTTCTGGCCGCTTCCAGTCCTTTCGGGTTTCGACATGTATTTCTAAAAAAGAAGCCCCAAAATCGGGGCTTCTTTTATTCCTGCACAAGCTTCATCGGCTCTCCACAGCAGACTAGTTCTCCTCCACCAGCTTCTTTCACTTCAACTATGTTTCCACATATCTCACATCTGTAGACTTCTCCAACGTTCTTTACCTTCATGATCTCACTCTCCTTTTTTTGATAGTAAACTTAGTTACTGTTTCCACAGTCAAATGGATTGGAGGTGCTGACAATGGAAAGAGTCTTTTTCGCCGTTCTTTTCACTATATTCATTGTTGCCGCCGCAGGTACCCTTTACCAGGAACCACAGGTGATCTTCGCCAGTCATCTTCAAGATGGGACGCCTGTTTATGGCGGTAGTGTGATGCTTAGCTGGGACGTCGTTGTCAGAAACAACTCTATCATATTGAGCAACTTGGACATATGGGTTTCAAACAGAGATTCAGGAGCCAGGGTCGGCCTAGAATCTTCCCCTCTCATCGAAATAGCCAGCTACAATCTTTATCTGGGAACATCTTCGACGCCAAAGCTTTATGCATCTACTGGATCGAATAGTTACTTCGTCGATAGACTTTCAAATGATACTGTTTATTACTGGCAAATAGTTGCCATTGACAAAAATGGAAATAGATATTATGGACCGATATGGTATTTTGAAACGAGATAATCAGACCACAGCATTGGGAGGTTCCTTTCCTTCTAGAACTGCGGCCACGTTGCGCCCCACCATAATTGCCATTTCCGTCCTTGCTTCTCTTGTTGCAGACCCTACGTGTGGAAGAAGGACCACGTTATCCATATCTATCAAAGACTGTGGTACAGTTGGTTCTTCTTCATAGACATCAAGACCGGCGGCAGCTAATCTACCATTCTTAAGAGTCTTTATCAGTGCTGCTTCATCGATAATGGATCCCCTGGCAGTGTTCACCAGAATCGCACCAGGTTTCATCATAGAAAGTCGCTTCTCATTAAGCAAATGGTGTGTCTCTCTTGTAAGGGGGACGTGAATAGACACAAAATCAGATTCTTTAAGCAGTTCCTCGAGGCTCCTATAATTCACGCCAAGTCTCTCTTCTTCTTCAGTTAGAAGAGGTTTCCTGTTGTGATAAATTACTTTCATCCCGAAAGCTTGAGCTCTTTTTGCAACGGCCCTCCCTATTCTTCCGAGGCCGATAATGCCCAAATTCTTTTCTTTGAGAGAGGGACCTGTTAACAGGTCTGGCTTCCATCCAGCAAACCTATGCTCTCTAACGAATCTGTCGCCCTCAACGATTCTTCTGCTTGTAGCGAGAATCAAAGCTAACGTTAAGTCCGCCGTGGCGTCTGTTAGAACATCGGGAGTATTGGTAACTCTTACACCTCTTTTTCTGGCTTCTTCAACGTCGATGTTGTTATAGCCGACCGCGTAATTTGCAATCACCTTTAATTTCGGAAGTGATTTGATAAGCTCTGCATCAATCTTATCCGATAGCAGTGTTACCAGTGCTACCGCATCCTTGGCTTTCTGAATAATCTCTTCTTTTGAGAGGAACCTATCCTCAGTGTTGATCATGATGTCGTATCCTTTCAGAAGAAGCAAACCTTCGTCGGGAATCTTATAAGTGAAGAAGATCTTGTCCATTAAGCACCTCCTAGAAAAATGATATCATTACTTCTGTATCATTAGGCCAAGAAACGGTACTCTACTAAGCCTCTTGTGCCTTCACCAAGATTCCGGACGCGTCTGAATCAATAATAACTTTCATTCCTTCTGCCAGGGCTCCATCAATGATCAAATCTGCTATAGGCCCTTCCACCAACTTCTCAATTAATCTCCTAACCGGTCTAGCACCATATTCTCTGTCGTAACCCTCCTTAGCAAGATACTCGACCGCTTTCTGGCTGATCTCAACGGAAATGCGCTGATCAGATAGTCTTTTTTCCATTTCCGCTATTCTCATCTTAACAATTCCCTCCATTGCTTCGCTATCTAAAGGTCTGAAAAGAACGATGGAATCAAGCCTGTTAATGAACTCTGGCCTGAAGGCTTTCCGCAGGCTTTCTTCAGCAAGATCCATTGCTCGGCTCAGTTCCGAGGTACTCGCCAATTCTTCAGATGCAATATTACTGGTCATTATAATTATTGTATTTGAGAAAGAAACTGTCTTTCCTTTTCCATCAGTAAGACGTCCGTCATCCATGATCTGAAGCAAAACACTGTGCACCTCTCTGTGAGCCTTCTCTATCTCATCAAGAAGAACAACTGAATAAGGTCTTCTCCTGACTGCTTCTGTTAACTGACCGCCTTCTTCGTAGCCCACATATCCGGGAGGCGCTCCAATAAGTCTCGAGACGGTATGCTTCTCCATATATTCAGACATATCAATTCTTACCATTGCCTCTTCACTGCCAAAGAGGATGAATGCGAGCCTCTTGGCAAGTTCGGTCTTGCCCACCCCTGTGGGTCCCATGAACAGAAAAGAGCCCCAGGGTTTATGAGCAGCATTTAAACCGGCTCTTGCTCTTCTGATCGTCTGCGAAACGATTTTGACTGCCTCTTCCTGATCGACAAACTTTTCGTGGATAATTGACTCGAGATCACGGAGCTTCTCACGTTCAGACTGAAGCATTTTTCCGGCAGGAATTCCAGTCCATTGTTCAACAATTGAGGCCACAACTGCTGATGTCACGGTCTTTCCAAAAGACTCTTCCGATTCCCACTTCTCCTTTTCAAGGAGGAATTCCTTTCTCTTTTTCTCTGCCACGGTCTTTAACTCGGCAGCGGTCCGATACTCGCCTTTTTCTGCATGAGCACTTATCTCGCCATCAAGCTCCCTGAGCTCGCGATCGAGCGATCTCAGTTTTTCGGGCATATAGCCTGTTTGCAGTCTCACAAATGAAGCAGCCTCGTCAACGAGATCGATCGCTTTGTCAGGAAGATAGCGGTCTGTTATGTATTTGACACTCAGATCAACGGCCGTCTTCAGTGCATCGTCTTCGATCTTTATTTCGTGGTGTTTCTCATAAGTGGGTTTCAACCCTTCGAGGATTTTGTAGGCCTCTTCAACTGTCGGTTGTTCTACCATAACGGGTTGAAAGCGTCTCTCTAACGCCCTGTCCTTTTCAATATACTTTCTGTATTCATCGAGAGTTGTAGCTCCAATACACTGCAACTCTCCCCTTGCAAGGGCAGGTTTCAGCAGATTAGCGGCGTCCATGGAACCTTCTGCTGAACCCGCTCCAACGACACTATGAATTTCATCTATGAAGAGAATTACTTCGCCGGAGAGCTTTCTAACAGAGTCTATTATACCTTTCATTCTCTCTTCAAATTCCCCTCGGAACTTGGTCCCAGCTACAAGTCTACCCATGTCAAGGGCCAGAACGCTTTTGTTATTCAAATATTCCGGCACATCACCGCTCACAATTCTTTGCGCGAGACCCTCTACAATTGCGGTTTTGCCAACGCCAGGTTCTCCCACCAGGGCAGGGTTATTCTTGGTCTTTCTTCCAATAATCTGTATTACTCTTCTTACCTCGTCTTCTCTTCCAATAACGGGCATTAGCTTGCCTTCTCTTGCGAGCTGAGTGAGATCTATCGTGAATTTCTTCAAAGAAGAGAGATTCTCGTCTTCCTCTGCATCGCCTTTCGTACGACCCTTAAGGATCAAAGTATATATATTGTCGAGATTGACTCCGTACTTCGAGAGCAATCTGCTGGCCACTGCAGAGGTTTCCCGTACCATGGCAAGAAGAATATGCTCGGTCCCTGTCTTTGAATCGTGCATTCTTCTAGCTTCGCTTCTGGCATTCTCCAGAATGTGCCTTGCATCCGGAGTAATGTATATCTGGTTACCTATCTGACCTCCGCTCCCATAACGACCGATTACCTCTTCAACATCCTTTTTGAGAGAATCGATGCTTACCCTCTTTTCATTCAAAATGTCAATTGCAATATTGTCGCCATCCTCCAGCATAGAGAGGAGAATATGCTCTGAAGCAAGCTGATTCTGTTTGTACCGCATTAGAATATCCTGTACATCCATAAGGATCTTCTTAGCTTTCTCGGTGTATTCTTCATAGTTAATCATCATTACACCTCCAAAAAAAGGGCGCCCGTAAGCGCCCTCTCAGTTTAAACTTTTTCTCAGTCGATCTTGACTTGAATTGCTTCCTTTTTGACTTCTTCTTTCTTGGGGAGCTCGAGCTTAAGGACACCATCTTCGTATTTGGCTTTGACTTCATCACTCTTTACGTAGTCCGGAAGTCTGAAGATCCTCTGGAATGCTCCGCTATATCTCTCATAGCGGTGGTAATCTCTTTCCTTCTGCTCTCTCTCAAGTTTCTTCTCTCCTTTGATAGAGAGAACATCATCCTCCACCTTGATTTCCAGTTCATCCTTCTTGATTCCCGGGATGTCCATTTCAATGAAGACAGAGTTGTCCTTCTCGTAGATGTCAACTTCGGGGCTAAACATGGTTGTTTCTCTTGACTGGTCGCTCAGCCCTTTGAAGGCGTCGTTAAAGAGTCTGTCCATTTCTCTCTGAATCTCTTCAAAGGGTCTGAAAAGATCGCTTCCTCTTCTGATTGCCAACATATTAACACCTCCATTTTCTGGGTTTCTATAGATTCTGTTACTTGCTGTCTTCCGGCGGTATGTATTCGGTACCAGTGTCACTGTCATGATTTTCACCTTCCTGTGGGCCACCATCAGCTGGAGCCTGTGCCTGTGCCTTCTGATAAACGCTTTGTCCGACTCTCATACTCTCTTTCTGGAGCTGATCAAACAGGAGCTTAATTCTCTGAATATTGTCTTCGCTTAAAGCATCCCTCAGATCTTTCACCAGTCCTTCAAGTTTACCTCTGTCTTCGGACGAAATCTTATCTCCACTTTCGTTGAGAAGCTTCTCCATGCTGTATGCCAACTGATCGGCCTGGTTCTTTAGCTCTACTTCCTGTTTCTTCTGCTTATCCTGCTCTTCGTATTTCTTTGCCTCTTCTACGATTCTCTTAATATCCTCTTCAGACATCTTCTGTCTTCCACTAACCACCATCGACTGCTCTCTATTCGTTCCGAGATCTTTTGCGGAGACATGTACAATTCCATCACTATCGATGTCGAAAGTCACTTCTATTTGAGGCACTCCCCTAGGTGCCGGTGCAATTCCTGTAAGCTTGAAGCTTCCAAGAGACATGTTGTCTCTGGCCATGGTCCTTTCTCCCTGGAACACTGCTACTTCCACTTCGGTCTGACCGTCTGCCGCGGTTGTGAAAACCTTAGACTTTTTCACGGGAACCGTGGAGTTTCTTTCGATTATCGCTCCATTAAACCGCCCATGACCTCGACTCCCAAAGTGAGAGGTGTTACGTCTACGAGCACCAGATCGCTTTCCACGCTGCCAGAGAGAATACCGCTCTGAAGCGCTGCACCAATTGCTACCGCTTCGTCTGGGTTGATGTTCTTGTTAGGATCTTTGCCGAAGATCGACTTGATGAAGCTTTGAACCATTGGAATTCTAGTAGAGCCTCCGACAAGTAGTACTTCATCAACCTCTTTTGGCGAAAGCTTTGCGTCGCTCATTGCTCTTTCTATCTGTTCCCTGGTGCCTTCGACAAGATCTTTTATTAGGGATTCCAACGTGGACCTCGTTATTTTCATTTCGAGGTGCAATGGGCCATCAGCCGTTGCAGTTATGAAAGGCAGGGAAATCTCAGTTTCATACTTTGAAGAAAGCTCAATCTTGGCTCTTTCCGCGGCGTCCTTCAATCTCTGAAAGGCCTGCTTGTCTTTTCTGAGATCGACGTTGTTCTTCTTCCTGAAGTCCTCAGCTATGTAATCTATTAGCCTCTGGTCAAAGTCATCTCCTCCGAGGTGGTTGTTACCTGAAGTTGAAAGAACTTCAACTACTCCATCACCAATATCCAGGACGGAAACATCAAAAGTTCCTCCTCCGAGATCATATACGATAATCTTTTTGTCACCTTTTTTCTTGTCGATTCCGTATGCTACGGCTGCCGCTGTAGGCTCGTTAATTATTCTCTGGACCTCAAGACCAGCAATTATTCCGGCTTCTTTAGTGGCCTGTCTCTGAGCATCATTGAAATATGCAGGACATGTAATAACTGCCTTAGTAATTTTTCCGCCAAGGTAAGCTTCCCCGTCTGCCTTCAACTTCTTCAAAATATAGGCGCTGATTTCTTGAGGAGTGTACTCTTTGTCATCTATCCTTACTTTGAAATCGGAACCCATCTTTCGCTTTATCGATCTTACAGTCCTCTCCGCATTCAGAATCGTCTGTCTCTTTGCAGGCTCACCCACAATGATTTCACCGGTCTTGCTGAACGATACTATAGAAGGCGTTGTACGATTTCCTTCTGCGTTAGGAATTACCTCGACGTTTCCGTCTGGTTTGACCCATGAAATAACGGAATTAGTCGTTCCAAGGTCGATACCTACTGTGTATTCCTTATTTGCCATCTGATTTCCCTCCTTGCATGCAAACTCAACATCTACAACACTATTATAGGCAAGAGAAATCAAGCTGTCAACACCAAAGTTCCATAATGTACATCTATGATAAGACTTATTGCATAAGCACTACAAGATAATAAATAATAGTGACATACTTTTGTATAGCGTTCTTAGCGTAAGACTGATAATAAAAATTGCGTTCTTTTAGAATTACCCCATGCAAGCGTTCGAGAAATCGGATGAAATCAGTTTATTTGGACAAGAATAATGAAGTTGGCATGCAAAGAAACCCGCATAGAAGTATTACCGATTACTCTAAAGCAAGTCCTGAAGAGAATCGATATCGGTTACTTCCACAACTGAAGGTTGCTCTTTAAGAATTGCAGGGTATTTCAAGCCGGAGCCCGTTAGAACTGCAACAACAATAGCCCTCTTGACACCAATCTCTTTTCTCAGCTTTGAAATCGAGGCAAATGCTACCGCGCTGGCAGGTTGTCCAAAGAGACCTCTTTTGGCTAGTTGTCTCTGAGCTGTGAGGATCTCGTCTTCATTAACGGCAACAGTGATTCCCTGATTTTCTTTTAGCATTCTCAGAACAGCATTTCCGCTTGGGGGGAAGGGATTTTCGATTGCGTGTGCAATTGTATGTGCGTGGGCGAATTTCTCTATCTGATTATCGTTGGAAGAAAAGGCTTGGTGTATAGGGCAGCATCCCAAAGCCTGTGCCACGATCATTCGAGGGATGCTATTAGAGAGCCCACATGCCTTGAGTTCGCGAAATCCCTTTTCTATTCCTCTAACATTTCCACCAGAGCTTGTAGGAACGATCACAAAATCGGGAACTCTACCTTCCAGCTGAAGGAATATCTCGAAGGCGATAGTCTTCGATCCTTCCACTCTCATTGGAATGTCGGAATTTGCAAAGTAGATGTTCTTCTTTTTTCCTAGTTCCAGTGATTTGAAATAAAGACGGTCATAATCTCCTTTGACCTTCAGTATTCTAGGACCATAGATGGCGATTGGCGAGATTTTCTCCTCAGGGATTGAATCAGAGATAAGAATTGTAGTCTTCAGTCCCGCTCTCATACTGTAGGCTGCAACTGAGGCGGCCATGTTACCCGTGGAGACTGTGCCGATATGCTTGTAGCCCTTGTTAATGGCGTCGAGAACGGCCAAATAACTTCCGCGGTCCTTGAAAGACCATGTCGGATTTATTGTCTCGTTCTTTATGAACAGTTCTAAACCATCTGTCATAGCATGTTCTATCTTCGTCAGGGGGGTGAGCCCCTCACCCATTGAAAGAGAGTTAAAATCCTTCAGTTCAGGTAAGAGATCCGAAAAGCTTTCGAGAATCCCTGATTTTCTCCAGGAGATGTTTACAGCCGTTTTCTTTTCTATTACTATCTCAAGCGGTTCCCCACACGAACAGCGAAAATGTTCTCCTAAATATTCTTTGCCGCACATAGTGCAAATCATTTTCGTTTCTCTCATCTTCATCCTCTTCTAAATGCTTATTTGACAAACTTCATAATTCATCTTTTCCTTCAATCCAAGGTTGGTGGCAATCGACAAAGAAGGGTAATTTTCTTAATCACAGGGCCAGTCTACTACCAACCTGCTTGAAAGGAATTCATTGACGTATGTTTTCGCCACAGCTAGGCTGAGGCCTTGATTTCTAAAATCCTTGACGGTTTCTAGGCGCACTTCGATTCTATCTCGAAATCTGTATACACTCAAGCACCAGCTAATTATTGTCTTACTCTTGATCAATGCAAAACCTCCACCAAACTTCTCGAATGAATCCAGATCTTTCCAGAAAAAATATAGCCAGACTCTAAGAACGCTACTGTTATCCAGCTGCAGATTTAGTAACTCCCGATTAATTCTGTACGCGGCAAATTCAACTGAATGGCTTCGTTCAGTATTACTTAAAGTTGAAAGAAGCGTCTTTTCACCAGTCTTGGATTTATTGTTTTTAGGATAGCTAGAAGTTTATGCAAAACAGTGGGATAAGAACAGAAATTCACAAAAGAAACGCCTCTCTCTCTTGCTAGCGGGCGAAGAGTCTCGAAAAGAAATCTACTAAGTTGGTTTTCTGAAATCTTTTCACTTTCACCCCCAACTAGAACTGTATCACAATAATTCCAGACCACTATGAGGTTCGGACTTCTTTGATTGTCAACAAAGATCATTCCTCTGGTGTTCTTCTCGATTATTGAAAGACCCATTAGGCTCTGTGAAAGGGTTTCAATTAAAGTCTTGTCGTTACTCATCATCTTGACTTCGCTCTTAAGATACAATTTGATCTCCTTCTTCCGGGGATTTGTAAATTCTACTCCGTTTCTGCTAAGCAAAGCAGCGTGTGTAGTTCTTTGTTTTGCTATTTATAAATGTTAGATTATCTCAGGAGGTGGAAAATTGGAGATCAAAGGATATGTTGAAATCGATGGGGTTACGTACAAACTGATCAGTCGACAGAAGAGTGCTCACAAGAAACTTAGGATAAGAAGCAAGGGCCAGACCGGTGTTCACCTTTTAGAAGAGGAGAACTTTCTGAAAAAGAACTGTGATTATCTAAAGAGTCTCTTAAACGATTCGGAAGTTGCCATTCCAGTTGGAAAAAACGGTGGGGGCCAAGATGAATGAATTTGCAGATCAATATAGAGAAATAGCTTCCACAATGCCCTCCGAGGACGAAAGAATTGCCAGCTACAACGAATTCCTTCTTGACAGGCTTGAAAATATTATGCCGCGGCTTCTTGAGGAAGAGGAGTTTGATGCCTGGATGGTAATAGGAAGAGAGAACAACGAAGATCCTATTATCAGTACGTTGCTTCCCGGTTCGTTTTACGGAGCGAGCAGAATAACGGCCTTCTTGTTCACGAAGAACAACAGATTTGTATTGTCTCCACATGGTAGTCAGTTGAGCGGCTATTATGAATCCGCATGGAAAGTTGAAGACGGAGATATCTTCGATTCTATAGGAAAGCTGTTAAGTGATTTGAAAGTAAAGACACTAGGAGTAGACTATTCGGACAACTTTGCACTCGCCGATGGGATTACGGTTTCACTTTTCCAGTCTCTCAAGAGAAAGCTTTCTGATGAAGTTACTCTGGTGAGTGCCGAAAACATTGCAGTCAACTGGTTGCAGACCAGAAGCGAGAAGGAGATTGAGGTTTACAGGAATCTCGACAGAATAGCTCACGTAATAATCAGAAATGCCTTTTCGAGAGACAACATTACACCGGGAGTCACGAAAACCAGAGATATCGAGCTCCTGCTAAAAAAGCTGGCATACGATATTGGTCTGAAAACATGGTTTGGCCCAGATGTAGATTTCCAGAGAAAGGGCGTGGAGGATGCGAGGTGTACGGGTCTAATTGAGGAAGGTGACCTATTGCATTGCGATTTTGGCTTTATGTACAACGGCCTCGCAACTGATACACAGCAGGTATTCTATCTGAAGAAGGAAGGGTATGACGATTTGAAGCTAGGTCTCGGTGAAGTCATCAGAAGAACAAACGAGGTTCAGAATATTCTGGCACGAAATTTCAAGGAGGGAATTACTGGAAATGAATTGCTTCGAGTTTCTCTTGAAGACGCGAAGGTAAAGGGTCTGGAAGCAGCAATATACTCACATCCAGTTGGTTATCATGGACACGGTGCGGGGCCAGTTATTGGATTATGGAACAACCAAGACAGAATAAGCGGAGCCGGAGATCTGAAGATCAGAAACATGACCTGCTTTGCCATGGAGCTAAATTGCAGGACGCGACTGTCACTGTGGAACGGACAGAATGTCTACGGTTTCTTGGAAGAAACGGTTGCTTTCACCGATAATGAGATAGACTATCTAGATGGAAGGCAGAAAGAGCTTTTTCTAATATAGGAGGTGTTAACCATGAAGAAAACACTAACGGCGTTCTTTTATATTGCACTGATAATTACATTAGGGCTTGCGATTGAATTGAAAGAGTCGGCTAACTCAATGAGTGTAAATGATCTTGCCATACTTGAGATTCAAGAGAATCCTTCCACGGGATATCTTTGGCATATTTTTGCGGAACCGACAGGTGTGTTGAGAAACTTCCTTGAAGAGCACAATGCGCCCAGTATGATGCCGGGCGCCCCTTCTGTCAAAGGGTGGATAATGACAGCGGCAAAGGAAGGAAAGGCTTTGATCACTTTGAAGCTATTCAGGCAGTGGGAAGGAGAGAAACACTCTGTGGACTTCAGGGCATTGACGGTGGATGTTACCGGCCAAGGGAAGGGTCAGGTAGATCTGAAGATTCTCACTAATGAAGTGACGCTTGGTACGATCTTCACGGTCACCCTGGAGGAGAATGCTAGCACTGGGTACACATGGCAGTATGTAGTTCTTGGAGATGGGATCATGGAAAAAAACAAAGAGATCTCAGTCGATAAAAGCGACAAGGTAGGAGCTCCTTCCAAGGTTACCTGGACATTTCAAGCGGTGGATGAAGGGTATTCGACGATCATCTTCAGATACTTCAGATCGTGGGAAGGAAAAGAATCGGCGGTTGATTATAAAGCTTACAATATTTCCGTTAAATAGGATCTGATATCATTGAATGACGCTTAGTTCTGCCGAGGTGAAATACTGTTGAGCATTCCAGGAAGCAAGTTGCAGGTATATCTGACATCGATTCTGATAGTCGTTGTTTCAGCAGTAGTCTTTTCCCTGCACTCTATTCAGCCAGTTAAGTTTTTCGCCATACTTAGCGAAATGGTTGTTATTGGTGTTTCGCTAGTCGCGGCTTACCTACTGGGAAATCGCGAGCTCCACAAAGGGATTCCTCTGGGCCTTATCTTTCTTTCGGTTTCAACATATTTTGATTTGCTTGAAGCGCTTACCGAAACGAGAGTGTATGAATTCGTTTCAGTAGTACTTCTGCTTATTGGTTTACCCATGCTCCTGATAAGTGCTTTCTATCACATCAAGGAGCGAAAGAAGAGAATCTCAGAGTTCGGGGCCGTTGTAAACAATTCACTGGACGGCATTCTGCTTCTGGGTCTGTCAGGAGAAATACTCTATCCGAACAGGGCCGCTTGCAGCTTGCTTGGATATAGTAGCGAAGAACTCATGAGAAAGAGAGTATCTGATTTGCTTTCCGAAGATAGCGAGAAGAGATTCGAGAAGGCGAAGTCCTCCCTTTTTGCTGGAAAGAATGCCTTTCAGATTGAACTGGAACTCATTACCGCGAGACAACTCAAGTTAGTTGCTGAGGTCAATCTAGTGATTGGAAGGGATACGAAAGAAGATCCCGATTCCTTTCTCATGACCTTCAAAGATGTCACTCACCTGCGGAAGATCGAGTCGACTCTCATTGAACAGAACAAGTTCCAGAGACTTCTCAACGAATTAATCACGGAAGTATTGGAAAGCGATTTCGATGAAAAGACCTACAGGTACTTCTTGATGAGATGTGTTGAGGTCTTCCCAAAAGCAGATGCAGCAGCTTTTCTTTTAAAAAAGGAGGATAATCGTTATCATTTCGTGGCCACTCACAACTATGACTTTGAGAAACTGAAGACGGTCTCTTTTTCTTCCGAAGAGCTTATTCAAAAAGGTAGCGATGATGTGGTTATAATAAAGGATTACAGTGTTGATTACAAAATGGATGGTGAGCGACTGGAGAAGATTGTAAAAGGAGGAAGGCTTGAGGAAATAAAGAGCACGCTTTCGATACCAATAAAGATAGATGATGACATCAGAATGTACTTCAATCTGGACAGTTTTACCTCTTCAACGGCTTTTGATGACAAAGAGGTAGTGAACACTGCAATCGGTTTTGGAAAGGCGATTTCAGTTCTTCTTTGGAGGATACAGACAGTAAATGAACTGAGAAGACAGAGAAAGCTGATGGAAAAGCTATCTATGGAGGATCACCTGACCGGTCTTCCGAATCGCAGAGCCTTCTTTGATTGCGCGGAAAGGCAGCTTGAGTTTTCGAAACGAAAGTCTGAGGCAATGGCTCTTCTTTATCTTGATCTAAATGATTTCAAAGGAGTCAACGATACTCTTGGACATGATGTTGGTGATGAGCTTTTAAAAAGTGTTGGCAAGCGCCTTAGTACCGTCTGCCGTAAAAGTGATCTCATTGCAAGGATGGGCGGCGACGAATTTGTGTACGTACTACCTTCAACGGGAAAGAAAGGGTCTAGAGAAGCGGAAACGAGAATCCATCAAGCCTTTGAAGACCCCTTTTCTGTCAAGGGAAGAAGCTTGAAACTGACTGCCAGTGTCGGTATTGCAGTATTTCCCGAGGATGGAAAGACTATTAGAGAATTGCTGATCGTAGCCGACGAAAAGATGTATGAAAACAAGGAGAAGCTCTCAAGAGAGTCAAAGAGGGTGACTATTACCTGATCATTTGATCTAACTGCTTTTCAAACTTACTTAGGTTACAAGAAAATGCATCTAGACACTTTTACCTCACAAGAAACACGCTTTCTTCTGTGCCAAATAATTCACTAATTCATTTCTCACGAAGTACGTATGTAACAACTAATAGAAAGGAGCAAGAGAAGGAGAGCGGAAACCGGAATGGAGAAGATGGAAAACGATTTTGAACTGTTCTGTTCGAGGAGTAAAGACCTGAGCATGGAGATTGCTATCCGGATTGTTTGGTAGACTTTGTGCTTCTTTGTTTCTGACTTAGTCTTCTCGAGCGTATGGATACTTCTCTTGAGAAATTTCTGAATAAAGGTGATTTCACAACTGCTCTTATTGTGAAGCTCTACCAGAGAGTTCAGTGACTCTCGAGATATAAGTATAAGATCGGCGTATAGAACGAGAATATCCTCATCTTTCGGTATGAGTTCGAGAGCTTTTTGCAGGGCATCGGTAGTTACTCTTGGAGTCTTTTGATATGGATAACTGACCGGGAAAACTATGCTACCTGCGAAATCTCTCTCAAAATCAGGGTTTATTATTACTACCGCTCTGTCACATTTCGAGACCTCGAAAGCCTTTTAAAGAATATGCATTACCATAGGTCTTCCCTTCATCTTCATCAGAGGTTTTGGAACTGATGACTTCAGACGTTTCCCCATTCCTGCGGCAAGAATAACTGGAATCATGACCGAAACAGGTCCGTTCATCTCATCGATCTGAAGAATAATAACACTTTCTATCGATCGAAACTGCACTCATGACCAGATATGACTGAACGAGAAAGGAAAAGTATAGAAGAGTAATTCACCGATAATCGCCTTGTGTTTTCGCTGAGCGGACAGGATTAGATTCGATGGGATTTGGCTATTACAATACGGGAGTGTTTATATTGGTGTGTAATCGTTTACGCAAACGTTTACAGGAGGATCTTTAATATCGTTGAAGACAAAGATCAGTATACGTGAAGTAGCAGAAAGGGCCGGGGTTTCGACGGCCACAGTCTCCAGAGTACTTAACAAGAGCCTATATGTAAGGCCCGAGCTCGAAGAAAAAGTCATTAGAGCCTCTCGGGAGCTTGGTTATGTTCCCAATAGGCTTGCCAGAGGCCTCAGAATCGGCAGTAGCGGTATGATAGGTTTCCTTATCCCCGATATAGTGAATCCCTTTTTCTCGGAAATAGTAAAGGGAGCTGAAGATTATCTGCGCGAGAAGGGATACTTCATTTTTCTTGCCAGTTCATCTGGCGATTCTCTGAAAGAGGAGGAGCTTCTTAAGGCTCTGTATTCTCGGAATATTGAGGGAATTGGTGCAATAATCCTCGGAGAGCTTCCTGAGTTTGTTAGGTCGATTTCGTCAAATCTGCCCATTGTGATTATCGACAATTATCAAGATTGGGATGAAGTCTCTTATGTTTTTTCAGACAATTACGATGGGATGAAAAAGATGATGAATTATCTAATTAGAGGGGGTCACAAAAGCTTTGCGTTTCTAAATGGTCCCGCGAACACATTTTCCTCAAGAGAAAGGCTTAGGGCATTTGAAGATGTTATCTCAGAAGAGAATAGGAGTTTCGAGATACATTTCGGAGACTATACCTTTGAAAGCGGTAGAGATATGCTAAGAAAACTCAAGAGAATACCCGATGCTATAGTATGCGGTAACGATATGATAGCATTCGGAGCTATAATGGAGCTGACTGAGATGAAATACGATGTACCTGGAAGAGTATCGGTTACAGGATTCGATGACATACTCTTCTCAAGTATGACCAATCCTAAATTGACTACCGTTCGTCAAGATGGATACGCTATGGGTAGGGTTTCCGGTGAGATACTTCTGAGAAAGATTAGCGGTCAGAAAACAAACCACAAGATTCTTCTGAAGACTTCACTTCAAATCAGGGGGAGCAGCAATGGATGATTTCATTCTCAAGATGGAGGGTATCTCCAAGAGCTTTCCCGGAGTAAAGGCGCTGGATAACGTCAGTTCGATCTAAAGCGAGGAGAGATTCTTGCTCTGATAGGCGAAAACGGCGCTGGCAAGTCGACTCTCATGAAGATATTGAGTGGTGTTTACAGGCAAAATGAGGGGAAGATAATTCTCGAAGGTAATGAAGTTCGTATTGAGGGACCCTCAGATTCTATAGAGCGTGGAATAGCGGTAATCTACCAGGAATTGAATCTTAGTGAAGATCTCACAGTTGCCGAGAACATATATTTGGGAAGAGAGATGAGCTCATGGTGGAATCTTAATCGTAGAGGCCTCAGAAGAAGGGCCGAAAAGCTTCTGAGCTCGCTCAACTTTCCAGTACGGGCAGGCGCGATAGTTAGGAAGCTTAATGTCTCGGAAAGACAGCTTGTCGAGATCGCTAGAGCTATGGCCTCCGATGCAAAGATAATCGTAATGGATGAACCTACTGCAACGATAACCGAGCATGAGACATCGATACTGTTCAAGCTCATGAGGAACTTAAAGAAAAAGGTGTGTCGATAGTTTTTGTTTCTCATAAACTTGAAGAGGTTTTCGAAATAGCCGACAGGGTCACGATATTGAGAGATGGATCATTAATATCTTCCGCTCCTATTGGAGACTACACTGGCGACCGTTTGATAAAGGATATGGTAGGAAGAAGAATCGACGATATGTTCCCGAAAGAGAACTTCGTAACGGAAGAAACCGTCTTCGCGGTTGATGGTCTTTCAGCACCAGGTCACTTCGAAAATGTCTCTTTCGAAGTGAAAAGAGGTGAGATCCTCGGAATAGCGGGTCTTGTGGGCTCTGGCAAGGGCGCGATTGCTCTAGCCATATACGGTGGCATAAAGGCAACTGCGAATAAGGCCGAGCTTTGCGGCAAATCATTCCCATTTCCAATTAGGCCTGACCAAGCATTGTCTAGAGGAGTAATTCTCATACCTGAGGATCGGAAGACACAGGGGTTGGTGACATCTTTGAGTATTACAAAGAACATTGTTCTACCAAATACAGAACTCGTAAGCAAACTGGGCAATATTAGCTGGAGAGCGAGCAGGAAACTTGCCGAAAAGATGATAAATAGACTGGCTATAAAGACACCTTCTTCAGATGAAAGAGTTAACAACCTGTCAGGTGGAAATCAGCAGAAAGTAGTTCTTGCAAAGGGGCTTACAAAATCGCCTGAAATAGTAGTCTTCGTCGAGCCCACCAGGGGAATTGACGTTGGAGCAAAAGTTGAGGTCTACCGGCTAATGAACGAACTGGCAAATCAGGGTAAGGGGATAATCATGATATCTTCTGAGCTGCCAGAAGTAACGAGCATGAGCGATCGAGTACTTGTGATGCACCGTGGTCGCCAGGTAGCCATATTTGAAAGAAAGGATATTAATCAGCAGAACATAATTTCTGCGGCAATGGGGGAACAATGATGAAGAAGACCCTCAGTCTTTTAAGAAGATTTCCAATCGTTGTTGGCTTTGTTGGAATCGTTCTTGTGTTTAGCTTTCTAAGCGATAGATTTTTTACCGTTTCAAATTTCATGAATGTTCTTAGGCAGGTATCTATTAACGGAATAATCGCATTCGGAATGACCTTCGTAATAATCTCTGGAGGCATAGACCTTTCAGTAGGTTCGATATTCGCTTTCTCGGCAGTAGTCGGTGCAAGCGTTATAAAGAGCACTTCTACTTTTCTTGGAATCCTAGCGGCACTCGGAATAGGTGCTCTTATGGGCGCCTTCAACGGCGTAATCATTGCCAAGATGAAGCTTCAGCCTTTCATAGTAACTCTTGCCACTATGGCTATCGCCAGGAGCTTTACGCAGGCATTCACTCAGGGAAGACCGGTAACTGGTTTTCCAGCAAGTTTCAGGGAAATCGGGCGTGGAGAGATCTTCGGAATTCCCGTGCCTGTTTTAATAATGCTCGGAGTGTTTGTTTTCGCCTGGTATCTTCTCTTTAATACGAAGCTGGGTCTCTACACTTACTCAATAGGTGGAAACGAAGAGGCAACGAGACTAAGCGGTGTCAAAGTAGATAGATACAAGATAGTTATTTATACAATAAGCGGTCTTCTTGCCGCGCTGAGCGCACTCATTTTGACTGCTAGACTCAATAGTGCCCAGCCAATATTTGGAGAGGGTTATGAATTGGATGCCATTGCCGCGGTGGTTCTAGGAGGGACAAGCCTCTCCGGTGGAAAGGGATCGATAATAGGAACAATTTTCGGTGTTATGGTCCTTGGAATAATAAACAACGGTATGAATCTTGTTATTATCTCACCATTCTACCAACAGGCAGTAAAAGGAGCCGTAATACTCCTGGCAGTCATGGCGGAAAGAAACAATGATTAGGTATTTGTTTTAGGCCTTCAAGGCCAATTTTTGATAAGGAGGTACTGAAATGAAGAAACTACTTGTAATTACCGTTTTTCTGGTAGCAGCATCGGCGTTCCTTTTCGGAGCAACCTACAGAATTGGACTCTCTCTATCCACTCTCAATAATCCGTTCTTTGTAACGCTTAGGGACGGAGCCCTTCAGGCAGCGGCTGGTCTAGGAGTAGAAGTAATCGTGGCTGATGGCCGAGACAACCCTGCCAAGCAGTTAGGTGATATCGAAGACTTTGTGCAGCAGAAATTGGATCTAATAGTTATTAACCCGACCGACAGCGACGCGATTGTCACTGCTGTGGAGGAAGCTAATAAGGCTGGAATACCTGTGATAACAGTTGACAGAGGAGCCAGTGGCGGAATGGTGATTGCGCATATTGCTTCCGACAATGTTGCAGGCGGTATGATGGCCGGTGAGTACGTCGCAATGCTTCTCGGTGGAAAGGGTAACGTAGTTGAACTTGAAGGAATCGTTGGAACATCGGCTGCGCGAGATCGCGGAGAGGGCTTTGGTGCAGCTATTTCCAAATACCCGGACATCAAGATAGTTGCGAAACAGGTTGCAAACTTCAACAGAGCCGAAGGACTTGTGGTAATGGAGAACATCCTTCAGGCGAATCCCAATATCGATGCTGTTTTTGCTCACAATGACGAGATGGCTCTTGGAGCAATCGAAGCCATAAAAGCAGCCGGTCTTCTAGATAAGATCAAAGTCGTAGGCTTTGATGCCATTGACGATGCTGTTGCAGCGGTAAATGCCGGTGAAATGGCGGCTACTGTTGCCCAGCAACCATTTTTGATGGGTCAGCTGGCTGTCGTCAAAGCGTTCGAGTATCTGACTATCGGTACGATTTACATTCCTGTAGATCTACAGTTAGTAACGTCGAAGTAATAAGACGAGGAGGCCGGGGGGACGGGGATCTCCCTCCGGCTCTTTTAGAGGCTCTTATGATAGCAGTTATAGAAAGCAGCAATGTCGATATGGGAATAAACGTAGATGACTTCGCTTTACCGGGTCAGACTCAGAAGGGATGGAGCTGTCTTACTGTACAGGAGGCAAGGGTGCTAATCAGGCAGTAACATCAAGACTACTTGGTAGAGAGGTCTTCTTCCTTACCTGTCTGGGAAACGATGGAAATGCCCAGATGATGAAAAGAGAACTGGAAGCCATTGATCTTGGTAGTGGAATAAGATATGTCGATTCTCCAAACGGAGCCGCCCTGATAGAGGTTTAAAGATCACGAGAGAACAGGATAATAGTATACCCAGGTGCAAACTCTCATCTGTCTCCGGAGATCATCGCCGATTCAAGAGAAAGGCTGCTAAAAGCCGACATTCTTCTTCTTAAGAACGAAATCCCGTTCGAACAGACTCTCTTTGCAGCGAAACTCTTCAGCGAAGCCTGAAAGACGGTCATTTTTGATCCTGCACCATCAAGTAATATCGACAAGTCAATTCTACGATACGTAAGCATCATAACCCCAAACGAAATGGAAATGGCTGAGCTTGCTGGATACAATCTCGGCATTGAAGACGCTACTGCAAAGCTTCACAAGATGGGATGTGAGGATGTGCTTCTGAGGAGAGGAAATAAAGGGGTTTTCTTCTCTGGAAGATCGAAGAGTTTGGTAGTCCTGGCCTTCAAAGTAAGAGTCATAGATTCAACCGCAGCTGGCGATGTCTTCAGTGGGGCTTTTGCCTGCTCGCTGGACAGAAAACTCGATCTTCACGATTCTCTCAGGTATGCCTGTGCAGCCGCAGCATTATCGGTTACCAGAAGGGGAGCCCAGAAGTCGGTTCCTCGAAATGAAGAGATTGAAAGTCTCCTTGGCGAATGAGATTTCGAGAGTTACTGGGTGCCTTTCAAAAAACTACATTGCTTATGAAACTGATCTAATTTGAGAAACTTCTCCTCCGTGTAACTCTCTGCGAAAGTAGGCTCAGGCTGTTTCCTTATTTTGACTGATACTAATTTAGTGTGGAGATACCTTGTAAGTATTAGAAAGATATGAATCTAAGTTTTATTGCTCGAAGTACTCTTTTGAGAGCTGAATTCATGTCGCGTTCTTATAGAGCTTATGGGTGCACAGTTTCTGTCTACTGTAACAGCAATTATGATTGAAAATCGGTACTCCAATTTGGAGAAGCAACTTTCCATTTTCGTGAAAATTATCGCGAAGGACAACGTAAGAACAGTTTTCTACGTCTCTTTTATTGGGATAGAATGAAAGAAGCGGTGGAGGTGGAAATGAAGACGAAGACAATGAATTTCTTTCATATTTTCTAGGTCATCTCGTCTTTCACAATTCTTATATATCTGGGGCAAGCATAGTTAAGGAAGAGATTATCATCGGCCGTTCTGGCGATGATTTTGAATATATGGCGGGTTTTGGAGTTCCCAAAGATAGACCCTTCAAAGCCTTGTCTTCTGGGGACAGCATCATAGTCTCGATCGCTATAGACGACAGCATTGGAGAGAGCAGACTTCAAACGCCTATGCGGTAATAAAGATCGAACTGGCATCGATAGTGAGGCTACTAACCGATGAGAAATACTCTACTGCATATTCTCGTGGAACTCAGGTCATAGGTGACTTGTGAATAAGGCGCACAAAAAATGGGGTTCTTGGAATTACCTCACGATTGTTGTAGGATTCTTTATCTCTTACTCACGAAGTGCGTGTGCGTAACAACTAATAGAAAGGAGCAAGAGAAGGAGAGCGGATACTGGAATGGAGAAGACGGAAGTCGATTTTGACCTGTTCGAGGAGTAAAGACCTGAGCGTGGAGATTGCTCTATGAATTGTTTCGAAGACTTTATAACCTTTGTTTCCGACTTAGTCTTCTCGAGAATGAATCGGTGAAGGTCATTGAAAATCAGATAGGCAGAATAACCAGGATGATCCAATTCTTGTGGCCATCTTCAGTTGAGACCTACGAGTATATCTACGTCACATGGTTCCATAACTCTTAATATGAACCGATTGGATCTAACGAGTCCGAATTGTACGACGAGCGATACACCGGCAACGACGATTCGGAATTCGACAGATATATTCCAGTGAAGACTAAGCAGTAAGTTTTACAAAGCAGAAGCGGCCATGAAGGCCGCATTTTTTGTCGCTCCTACCAATCTACTCCTAGTAAAAGAAGAGAAAAGAGTTTATTTACGGCACCGGAAATGCTACTATTCTTCTATGTATACACAGCATTGGCGCAGGATATTGCCATTTCTTCTGTCTTCATTGATCTGCCTGCTCATTTCCATTAATCCGCGCCAGACTTCTGTCATTTCCAAATTCTTTTGCTACTTTGAGAGGAGGAGAAACAATGAAGAGAAAGTTACTGCTTTTTGCATCGCTAACGGTCTTTCTGATACTCATGTTGACTGGCTGTCCGAATGGCCCTAAAAGCTTCACGCTTACTATTACGACCTTGCCGGACGCAGGAATTCAGATTATCGTCGATTTGGTAAACAAAGTGACTCCCTTTAGTCAGAAATATCAGGAGGGGACAAATGTCGAGGTTCAAATAACGAGTCCTCAGGAAAGGGATACTTCGGCATTCGTTGGGGGTGACGATACGAAGTACACATTCCAGCAGTGGAATGATGCAAACAACACGAATCCTCGAAACGTTACCGTGAACAGCAACGTTACGTATACCGCTCAAATGGGCGTACAGTACAAAGTCGAAACCTCTTCAAACCCTGCGGGTGCAGTAGTCACGGGCGGTGGTTGGCATAACAAGAATGCATACGCGACACTGACAGCTCTCGTCATGGACGGTTATACCTTCAGTCACTGGCTTGTAAACGGTACAAACTCGGGTTCATCGATCACTATTGGTGTTACAATTAACGAGCCCAAGAATATTGTCGCCGTTTACACTACTGACCCGGTCCCCTGCAATTTAACTGTTACCACCTCTCCAGATCTTGCGCTGGACATTGAAATAGACGGTGTGTCATTCACCTCTCCAAAAGGGATGATTGTCAACAGTGGGACAACGAAGCAAATCGCAGTAATTACTCCTCAGGAGAAAGACATATCCCCGTGGCTTTCGGGAATAGATTCGAGATACATATTTGATCAATGGAATGATGGAAACACCTCGCATACTAGAAACGTGATAGTAAACACAGATATAACATATACCGCAAATATGGACGCAGAATACAGGGTGACAGTCGATTCTTCGCCATCAGAAGTATCGGAAGTGGCAAATTTCTGGACGGCTAGAGGCAATGTGTGGCTGTTCGATTTCAGCGGAGATTTGGGCCCGTACAACTTCAGCTACTGGTATGTAAATGGTCAGAACCTTGGAAGCGCAAGGCCTATTGAGATTGTTGTTGACAAACCCTATCATGTCACGGCTGTCTTTGCCGAGCAAGAAACACAATACACATTAACGGTAACTACATCTCCGGAAACCGGACTAAACATAATCATCGTTGGTATTGCTTATGTCTCCCCAAAAACGGTAGTTCTCAACAGTGGTACTGAAGCAGAAATAGAAGTTGTCTCTCCGCAGGAAAAGGAGAAATCTGGTCAAGTAAC
Organism: Mesotoga sp. HF07.pep.5.2.highcov; assembly: GCF_003666285.1. NCBI lineage: Bacteria > Thermotogati > Thermotogota > Thermotogae > Kosmotogales > Kosmotogaceae > Mesotoga > Mesotoga sp. HF07.pep.5.2.highcov. The sequence continues at coordinate 45,916 of NZ_JFHJ01000140.1, forward strand.
GGGAACAGACACTCGTTTCACCTTTGTACGCTGGAGCGATACCAATACTAACAATCCAAGAACAATTACCTTGAACTCAGATATGACCTATACCGCAGAGATGAAAGTAGAGTACAAGGTGACAACGGGAACAAACCCTGCAGGCGGAACAATTGACGGCGCAGGTTGGCATGTAGCTGCAACCGTGAAGAATTTCACTGCTCCAGTAAGAGCCGGTTACACCTTTTCACACTGGGTTATTAACGGAGCAAACATGGGAGATGCAAACCCTATAGCTGTTAATGTCAACTCTCCCAAGAATGTGATTGCATACTACAATGCTGAGACTACGACCAAGAATATCTTTGGAACCGTTACTCCATACACGGGAAACATAAAGACTGCGGACCTAAATAAGATAGAGATACTCTCCAATACTGAGATAAGAACCACGTATGACAGACCTGAATTCATAGAAAACGAATATCTTCTAAAGGTGGAATCATTCAAAGAGGTGGAGTCTTCATTCAGTAGTGCCTCTATCGCGTCGATCGATGTAATAGAAAGAATAGAGAATTATTATGGTGAATTGAAGTACCTGCACGTTAGAACAACAGCAAGCGATGAGGAATTGAAAAGACTCCCGGGAGTTGTTCAGGTGTCGAAGAACAGCCTATTCTACGCACTTAGTACCACCCCGAACGATCCCTCATACCCCGTTCAGTGGAACTACCCTGTCATAAATTTACCTCAAGCTTGGGATTACACGGTTGGATCTAGAAGCGTTGTAGTAGCGGTAATTGACTCGGGATTCAGCACTAGCCATCCCGATCTCTCCGGAATCTTTGAATCTGGGTATAACTTCATAGACAGCAATACAGATGTCTCAGAACCTCTCGAATCCGAGGACAGCCACGGAACTCACGTTGTTGGAACGATCGCCGCGCTCACGAATAACGCACTGGGTGTCTCCGGCGTTACCTGGGGAGGACTGGGAATCACACTAATACCCATCAGAGGAATAAAGGACGCTGCCGCACTTATGAACAGCCTAATCTATGCAGTCGATCATGGAGCGAAGATAATTAACATGAGTCTAGGAGGAGCGGTAGACAGTCCTGCCGTTCACGACGCTGTGAAATACGCGGCCAGAAATGGAGTAGTGATGGTCGCAGCATCCGGCAACAATGGAGACGGTAATATTCTTTATCCTGCTCGCTATCCAGAGACTATTGCCGTTGGAGCGATATGGGAAGACGAAGGTACAATCAAGATATCTCCTTACTCATGTTATGGGTCTGAGCTTGATGTTGTGGCACCCGGAGGGTATATGAGATCAGGCACCGATCCAAACGGAATATACAGCACCGGATGGACTCCCTCGGGCAACACCTACATGTACATGCAGGGAACATCGATGGCTACGCCACATGTCACAGGCCTTGTGGCTCTTCTAATGGGAGCTGGATTGACTGATCCGGATGACATTAGAAATGTACTGCACAACACCGCCATAGATCTTGGATCTCCTGGAAGAGATGACGATTACGGGTGGGGACTTGTAGATGCCGAAGCTGCGCTTGATTCGATTGCCTCGCCACAGGAGTTCAAAGTCTTCTTGAGAAATCCGTCAACTGGCACCAATATTGCCAGCACTAACCTATCTGACTCAGGTGCCTACCATTTCAGTGACGTAAGCAGTACTCAGGTCAAGATCTTCGCCTGGAGGGATATGGACGAAAGCGGAACGATTGACACTGGAGATCTTCTCGGGTATTTCAACTATTCAGGAGGCACTCCGGATCTTGACAATGCCCAGACAGTGACCCTTTCCGGTGGCGACAACTGGGTTGATTTTGAGTTTGCTCCGATAGTTGGAGATTGATAAGCCGTTTCTGAAAGAAGTTAGTATTTCTTTGGCTGACGTTCTTCAACGCAAGGTAGGTTTGTAATGAACGAGAAAAGGAACGCAATCGCGTTCCTTTTCTTTTGCAAATATTCCAGTACACGACGAGGATTTCTATACGAAGATTACTGCTTATTCAAAGCATCGAGCAGCTCATCCAGAGTTTGTATACCTTCATCTGAGATTTCAATTAGAACTCCTTCGTAGATGAACCTTATTCTATCACCGAGTGCAAAGACTTTCGCCACCCAGTCGCTTCTGTTGGCAAGCTCGAAGTATGCTTCACTGTATGCAGCCAAACCTAACGATTCAAGAGTGTTTACCTCTTCATCGTCCTGGATCCACACCCCTTCTTCAAGAGTGAAGCCTATTCCATCAACGAATGTGTAATCAGAAGAGCCACCTTCAACGAACTGGTCCTGCTCCATCTCCGCAACGGATTTCGCTGCCATGACCGAATCTGCAGGAGGTGCAGCGCCCAGGCCTCCTCTGTCTCCTGCCGTGTATGTTTGAACTCTTTCAGGTGCGATCAGGTACGAAGTAAACTCGTTTATGATGTTGAACTTTTTTGAGAGAGCGATAATTTCAAGCTTCAACTCATCTTTCTCTGCTTCAGTGAGGGAAGGATCATATCGGTAAAGATTTGCAAGATGAGCAATTCTCTTCTGAGCCCAGATTCTCTCGATAAATGGGCTGTCAGATCTCTTGGAAGTTTTGAAGAGATACTCATATCTGTACTTTTCACCGCCTCTGGTACCTTCAACTGTCACTCTCATATCTCCCTCATCAAAGTAGATTCCCGATATCCTCAAAGCTTGCCCTGAAAAGAGAGAGTATGGACCTTCAGGAAGAGTCTTCCTTACATCGAGGTTTTCTATGGAAACAGTCACGTTTTCCAGAGCAGGTGTCTCTATGGATCTGTAAAGATCGGTGACTTTTGCTTCAATGCTTTCTCCTTCAACAATATAACTTACTCTTCCGGCATTTTCCTGGACAAGTCGGTCCAGCAGTTCGGCAACAACCCCGGTGCCTACTCCAAAAGAGAAGAGATGAACATTTCTGGCTCTTGCCTCGGGAGTTGCATCGCTAATGATCCTTCCAATATCGGTTATTCCTTCTGTCGGCTCTCCGTCAGTCAGGAAGAGAAGTGCCTTGAATCTACCAGTATCATATTTGCTGAACATATCTATGCTTGTTTGAAGTGCGTCGTAGATATTTGTCATTCCATCTGCCTGAATCCTTCTGACCTTTTCTATCCACTCAGCCTTTTCTGAAGCATCGAGAAGACTTCCAGTAAGGTTGTGCACTCTTCCATCGAAGGTAACAAGTGCAAAGCGGTCCCCCGGTCTTAGCATCTGAAGTACTTGTTCTAAAGCGCGCTTAGCCTGTTCAATCTTCTCTCCGTACATCGAACCGGAAATATCGAGAACGAAGACGACATCTTTGGGGATAACGATTTCCTCCTTAATTCTAGGGATAAGTGTTAAGAGAAAATATCCTTCATTTGTTGATTCATCCCAATGGGTTGCCAGAGAGGAAGGTATCTCATCTTCGGATGAAGTGAGAACCAGAGCGACGTCTGAATTGGGAATCAGATCATTTCCTATGAAGACGTACTCCCTGCCGCTGACTCCTGTTGTTTCCACGAATGGATGGGTCGGCGAATAAACCTCGGCGATCTGAAGAGGAACCGAAATTCTAACACTCACTGAGCCTATGGGAGCCGAAAGAAAACTGTCGATCTTCAGAGGATAAATCATCGAGTATGAATTGGAAGATATTTCCAGTGGCTGGCTGTATTCAATAAAGAATTGCCTTCTTTCGCTCGGTTCAAAGGGATAGATACTCATCCTGATAAGCTGAGTCCCAACGTACTCCAGCAATGCCGGGTCCTTCATTTTCGCCACTATCTCTTGGTATATCTCCCTCGCTTCATCTGCTGGAAGTACTTCACCCTTCAGAATCTGATCTCCGATCTTCATTGTGAAATCACTTATTACAGCTGAAGAGGGAATTGGGAACAGATAAACAGCTTCCAGCAATCTGGTTGATGTGTTCTCAAATTCCTCCTCAATTATTACCGTCGCAATTCCATCTTCGACTGTTATATGAACGTTGTGGGTATTCATCACGAATCCCCCTGAATCCTGTTCCAAAGGAAACTGCGGGATTACTACACCGTTTGAAAACGCTGAAGTGACTGCCAGAACAAAAAGCAAAATCATTCCAAGTCTCTTCATTACATCGCCCCCTCTTTTGTCTAGTACTTATGACATCTCAAAGAGCCTGAAGGTTTATGCAGTCGATTTTTTAGAAGAGATACGGGGAGGAGAAAAACTCCCTTTCTAATTACTCTGGATAGTTAGTAAGGCTTTGTAGTCGAAAAACCCGGAGACCTTGGTCTCCGGGCGTCTAGATTCGTGAAGTGAAAACTTAGAATATTGAATCAGGTTCGTAGTAAAGCTCGGCGTTTTCAGCAGTAATCAGCTCTGCAGCGAGGATTATTTTTGATGGGATCTGCTGCTGATAGAACCCCTCTAAAGGCTGGCCTCTCATTGCGAATACCGCCATAGAAATTCCTGTCGCTATCATTGATGGGGGGTATGTAACGTCTGCCTTCACTAGAGGATCATTGTCGATGATCTTCTTTATCATTTGTTTCGATCCGGCGCCGCCGAGAAATAGCTTGATGTCATTTCTTCCAGATTCCTTGTATGCCTGAAGGACTCCAACAAGAACATCATCGTCCTGTGCCCAAACAGCGTCGATTTTCGGATACTTTTGAAGGTAGTTCTCCATGATCTCTAATCCACGTGCAGTATCCCAGTAAGCTGGCTGTGAATCCAGAATTCTTATGTCCGGATACTTCGCCATTACTTCGTTGAATGCGTCTACTCTTTCGCTATTAATAACGCAAGGGATGCCTTCCAGAACAACTATGTCGCCTTTGTAATTGAGAGCCTCAGCCAGCCACTCGCCAGATACTCTTCCAAGGCCCGGGTTGTCACCGGCTACGTAGACATTCTCAACGGGTTTCGTCAAACCTCTGTCGACTGACACGATAAAAACACCACTGTTATAGGCCTTCTCGACAACAGGTGTGAGTGGTTCCGAATCGTGAGCAAGAATAACCAGAGCGTCGATGCCCTTTACCATGAGGTCTTCAACGTCTCCAACCTGTTTTGCAGGTGAGTCGGCCGTCACCAGGAAGAACTCAATGTCGGGATCCTTCTCACTCCAGTCCTTTATGGCTCTTTGTGCCCACCATACGATTCCACCTGTCCAACCATGGTCCGCACTTGGAATGGCAACACCAATCTTGATCTTCTCGGCAGCCATCGCAAAAGCCGAGAGAATGAACACTACGAGGATTGTAAGAACAAATGCCTTTTTCACAAGAAACACCTCCTGTTTCCTTTGACCCCCTTGGGGTTATTGAGATCTCTTTCTCTGTATTAGTACCGCACCGATAATTACCACACCTTTGACTGTACCCTGAAGATATGGCGATACCCCCAGCATATTAAGCATATTGTTTATTATGCCGAGTGTGATGGCACCGATAACAGTTCCGAATATCGAACCCGCTCCACCTGTCATTGGCGTTCCACCGATGATGACTGCGGCTATGGCATCAAGTTCATAGTTCAAGCCGCCATTCGTGGAACTCATTGAATTCAATCTCGCAGAGAGAAAGACGGCGGAGAATCCAACGGTAATACCTACTGCAACGTATGAAATGAACCTTGTGAGGTTCACTTTGATGGCAGAATACTTGGCAACTTTTGGATTGGAGCCGACGGCGCAAAGGTATCTTCCATAACGAGTCTTATTGAGGATAATGGCAAAAATCACCGCAAGACTTATGAATACAACTACAGGATTTGGAATGCCCAGGACATTACCCATTCCCAGATCGGGAAAGAGATTGCTTTCAGATCTAAAAACGCCGGCGCTTCCTATATACAGCGCCATTGATCTGAAAATGGCCATAGTACCGAGTGTTGCAATGAAGGGAGCGATCTTTCCAATTGTTACCATCAGTCCGTTCAACGCGCCCAATCCTGCACCAAAAAGCAAACCAATTATCAGCGCGAACAGTATAGCCCATGCTTCTCCACCCTCGCCAAATACGGTCAGAAGCCAGTTGAGCGCAAGAATCACAACTCCACCAACAAGAGCGACCATAGATCCAACCGAAAGGTCGATCCCTCCCGAAATAATCACAAAAGTCATTCCTAGAGCTATGATCCCTGTATAGGAAACCTGTCTCAGGATATTCAAAAGGTTTTGAGTCTGAAGAAAGTACGGGCTGGCAATAGCGGATATTACAAAAAGTATCGCAAGGGCTATTAACGGGCCGAATCTTTCATATTCGAAGCGTCTCTTTACATTTTCACCTGCCATTCAAGCAACCCCCTTGAGTCCCGTGGCATGAAGCATGATCTCTTCCTCGTTGATATGTTCACCTTCAAGGATTCCCGTAATTCTTCCCTCTTTCATCACGACGACTCTGTTGCACATTCCTATTATCTCTTCAAGTTCGGAGGAAATGAGAATACAGGACACACCCTCATTTACCAGTTCGTTCATGAATCTGTATATTTCTCTCTTAGCGTTCACATCTATTCCTCTGGTGGGTTCGTCGAAAATGAAAATCTCGGGCTCCGGGTCAAGGGATTTTGCGAGGGAGACTTTCTGCTGGTTTCCACCACTGAAAAACTCCAGTCTTGTCTTGAGAGATGCTGCTCTGATATTGAATTTGTCGACATACTTCTTCGTCTTTTCCCGCTCTTTCTTACTGTTAATGAGTATTTTAGAATAAGCCGGAAGCGAAATAAGCGTTGTATTCTTTATCAAATCAAAGGATGTTAATATTCCACTCCCCTGACGATCTTCCGAAAGGTAAGCAATCTTGTTCTTCACAGCATCGTTGGGTGACTTGATTTCCACCGGTTTGCCTTTGATACTGATCTTGCCTGAATCTCTCTTTCTGATACCAATTATAGCTTCGGCTAGTTCAGTTCTTCCCGCACCCACTAGACCGGCAAAGCCAAGAATTTCCCCTTCACGAAGTCCGAAGGAAATGTTTTCTAGAAGACCATTAATTGTCAGGTTCTCGACTTCGAATACAACTTCGTCAGATGGTGAAACTTTATCTGGAAAGATCTGGCTCAGCTCGCGTCCTACCATTCTCTTTGCCATTTCTTCTTCATCAACCTCACCAGTCTGACTTACACTGATCGTTTGGCCGTCTCTTAGAACCATCACTCTATCACAGATTTTTCTGACTTCTTTCAGTTTGTGAGAGATGTAGATGATGGTAACCCCTCTTTCCTTTAGACTGCTCATGAGGTCAAAGAGGATTTCAATTTCATTGAGAGTAAGAACAGTCGTCGGTTCGTCCATTATCAGGAGTTTTGAATCGTAAGCTATGGCCTTCGCAATTTCAACCATTTGCTTTTGGGCCACGCTCAACCTCTCAATCTTCTCTTCGGGATCGATTGATTTCTTCAACTCCTCCAGAAGAGAAATGGTTCGCCTCTTCATCTCTCTTGTGTTGAGGAACCCCTTGCGTGTAATCTCACTTCCTAGGAAGATGTTCTCATAGACACTGAGCTCATTGATCAAGTTGAATTCCTGAGGGATAATAGAGATTCCTATCATTTTCGCGTGCAAAGGGTCCTTGATTTCCACTTCCTTGCCTTCGAAAAAGATCTTTCCTTCGGTAGGTGTGTAGATTCCGCTTAGGATCTTAACGAGAGTCGACTTTCCGGCTCCATTTTCACCTATGATCCCGAAAATCTCGCCCCTCTCTATTCCTATGTCTATGTTATCGAGAACCCTAACCCCTGAGAATTCCTTTGAAATCCCTTTGGTCTCTATCAGGACCTCACCCATTAGTTCACTCCTCAGCTTTTCATTGCATCGTCGAAAGCGATGTTTGAAGGCTCGAAATCAACTTTCCTGACAAACTCGGCAGCTTCCTTGGCACCGAATTCTCTTTCCATTCCACTGTCTTCCCATTCCACCGAGAGGGGACCGCTGTAACCGATGTTATTTAGCTCTCTGATGATTTCTTCAAAATTGACGTGGCCGTGACCGAGAGACCTGAAGTTCCATCCCCGTCTAGTGTCACCAAAGGTCATCATTGATCCAAGTATCCCTGCCCTTCCGTCCAATGTAACTGCTGCATCCTTCATGTGTACATGATAGATCCTTTCTGCGAAATCTCTTACGAAGAGGTGGGGTTTTACTCCCTGCCAGATGAGATGGCTTGGATCGAAATTGAATCCAAGCGTCTTTCTGTAATTGAATACCTCTAACAGCCTCTTTGCGGTGTAATAATCAAAGGCGATTTCGGTGGGATGAACTTCAAGTGAGAATGTAATGCCTTCAGCATCGAACTTCTCAAAAATAGGTGTCCAGAGATCAACGATTTCCCGATAGGCGTCCTCAACCATCTTCTCCGTTGTTTGGGGGAACGAGTACCAGAACTTCCATACAGGAGAGCCTGTGAAGCCTGTTACAGTATAACAGCCCATGTTCTTTGCAGCTGTAGGAGCGTACATCATCTGCTCTATTCCCCATGCTCGAATCTTTTCGGGATTACCTTTACAGCTGGCAGGAGCAAATCCATCAAGCCTTACGTCATAAAGATCTCCCACACACTGCCCCATAAGATGGGCACCGAGGCCCAGCATTTCAGATTGTACTTTTCGAGAATCTCCTTCCTTTTTTCGACATAATTTGGATCTTTAGCGGCCTTTTCGAGATCCATGTGATCTCCCCAACAGGCAATCTCAAGGCCATCATATCCCCACGAACTGGCTTTCTTGCAGATTTCCTCAAAAGTGAGGTCGGCCCACTGCCCCGTAAACAATGTGACTGGTCTATTTCCCATATCATAACCTCCTGACTAGATGTCTACCCAGATACTCCCCTTCTGAGAGCTTTCAACTGCCTTTCCGATAAACCTCACTCCTGCCAAGCCGTCTTCGACTGTTGGGAAATCGGCTCCAGACATGTCTTCTCCACTCTTCTTCTTTATAAGAGTTGTTGCGAAATTCCGGTAGATGTTTGCAAAGGCTTCATAATATCCTTCTGGATGTCCCGCCGGAATTCTAGAAACGCTTGCAGCATTGGGCAGCATGTATCCACCACCCCTTGAGAGAATCTGGACCGGTTCCCCAACGTATGCTATCTTCAGGTAGTTTGGATTTTCCTGTTCCCACTCTATTGATCCCTTGCTTCCGAATATTCTGACTTTAAGGCCATTGTCATGACCAACAGCAACCTGGGAAGCCCAGAAGACACCCCGTGCCCCATTGCTGAATCTAACGAGGATTTCGGCGTTATCATCCAGGGTTCTGCCCGGGACGAACGAGTCGAGACTGGCACAAAGCGACTTGAGCTTGAGGCCCGTGATGTAGGAAACTGTATTTTCAATGTGACTTCCAATATCGCCGACACAGTTCGATTTTCCGGTCTGTGAGGGATCCGTTCTCCATGCTGCCTGCATGTTGCCGGTATCTTCCAGTCTTGTAGCTAGCCAGTCCTGAGCGTACTCACCCATGACAACCCGAATTTCACCTATTGCTCCATTCTGTATCATTTCCCTTGCGTGTTTTACCATTGCATAACCGGAATAAGCGTATGCAACGGCAAAAAGCAAATTCTTCTTTTTTGCCAAATCCGCAAGTTCCTGTGCTTCAGATTCGTCGATTGCAAGAGGCTTTTCACAAACGACGTTTATATTTGCTTCAAGAAATTCCTTGGCAATTGGGAAGTGAGTGACATTTGGAGTACAGATACTTACGAAGTCAATTCCATCTTCTCGCTCAGATTCTTTTCTCGCCATTTCTTTGTAGTCCTTGTATACTCTATCATCAGAAACTCCAAGCTTTTTGGCCGTTCTTACAGTGTCGTCATAGTAAATCGAAAAACATCCGGCTACAAGCTTTGCAAGGCCGTCGATTGCTATTGCCTTTCTATGAACGTCACCGATAAACGAACCCTCGCCGCCGCCTACCATTCCATATCTTAGCTGACCAGCAGAGGCGACTTCCTTGCCTTCAATCATCTCTCTCACCTCTCGTATATGATGTTTTCTTACGAACAAAACACTAAGAAGATAAGGAATTTCTCCTATTCTCTAAAATTATAGCTAAAACCAGACCTAATTCTTGCATTGCATCTGACCAAAAGAACGAGTGAAAAACGAAAGAATTTTGCGAGAAACTGCATTGACTTTTGCTGTTTTCATTAGATGAAGAATAATCATCTCAGATCGTTCCTGAAGCGCCTATAGGATGTTCAAGTGAATTCTGGCAGCATCGATTTAATTTTTTGCCCCATAAAAATATTTATCAGTTTAAGACTAAGGCGGGCTACCCGCCTTAGTTGAGGTAAGTCTGGAGTCCCTTCTTGATTCTGCTCATCATCAAGAGGAATAATATGACAGTCGTTAGACATATCCAGAGAATCTGAATGGCGAAACTTGACCAGTTAATGCTGCGATTTACGATGTCTTTGAGTACGACAAATGACCAGTATGTAGGTGACCAGAAGAATATGAAATGTAGTCTTTCGGGAAGTATGAAGCCAAGTATTACAGGCATCAGGAGTAACCAGCCGCTTATCTTCATGTTTGCAATCCCGCTCATCTGTGAAGACGAGATTACTCCGATGAGAAAACCGACGACAATACCGATAATTGAGCTTAAAATAGTAACTATTATTAGTTTCAGATAATCCATAGTGGGCAAGTCGAGAATCAGAACGGCCAGAAATGCGTGAATCAAAGGAATGATAATCCCAAGGATGCTTCTTCCGAGAATGAGTTCGCTCTTTTTTATTGGTGTTACCATGAGAGCTCTCATTGCTCCTGATTCTGTTTCTTCGATGATATTAAACCCTATTACCATTCCTCCCAAAACAAAGGAGATGATTACAACGAAAGTGAATCCGAATACTGTTACCGGTGCGACAAATCTTCCTTGATCGCTTTCTTTAAAATCGATATGCCTCATCGTATCAGATTGAAGTCCTGTGAGGATGATCTTTGCAATCTCTTCTATTTCTTCCGATTCGTTACCCTGAAGAAAGAGATTAAATGATTCGCCTTTCTTGTATATAGCCACAGAGTCATCAGAACGTCCGACTCTTTCCTTCATTTCCGCTTCGGATGAGACGGGTTCGACGCTACCAAACTTCTCAAGAGCTTCCAAAGTGGCCTTCTGGTCTTTCAGAGTAACGAACGATAAAGAAAGACTCTGAAAATCAGGTGCTATGATTCTGAAAAAGAATGAGAAGATTATCGGGGCCACGAGTATGTATATCACCATCTTATCTCTAACACCGTTGATGGTGTCTATTCTGAAAACATTGAGTATCCTCTTCATTCTCATGATCTCACATCCTAACCCTTCGTATTCTAAGCTTGTAGAGATTGACGGCTATCACAAAAGCCAGCACCGCTTCGACCGCTACCAATATCATGTAGGAAATATCTGTTGAACCCTGATGAGGAAAAACAGCTCCTTGCAACGAGAAGAGAATGGGAAAAGTAGGAAGTATTCTCAGATACCAGGGAGAGAATCCTTCCAGGTAATATGAAAGTATCGGTAATGAGAAAATTACCGTCAACGTCAGAATAGCGGCCATTGACTGAGATAGGTTCTCATAGAAACTTGCAGCTATTAGAGAAACAGATGTCGAGAGGAAGCTCCCAACTGAGACAATCAAAACAAGCTGTAGGTACTCAGCTTGGAGACCAACCGTAAGAGCCGTGAGAATGATCGCGAAAACTATCCCTAGAATCATGAGAAAGATCACTTTGGCTCCCAGATATTCCCAGACTCTTCCCGGTGTCACCGCAAATGCGTCGAGGGTCTTCTGAGATTTTTCGCTGAAAACCATTGCAAAGACCATTATCATACCCATCATTACGGCTTCAAACATCAGGAAGATCGGAAGAAAAGACTTGTTAAAGGGGATATCGAGTCCATCATCTTGTTTTCCCTGAAGGTACTGGACACTGTTGCTGGAAATCGGCTGATTATCTGAACCATTTAGAAGATGGGCAACCACTAGTTTCACAAGCTCTCTGGTTTTCGTGTCTTCATGTCCCTGGAAAACCAGCTCAAATGATGGGGAAGCTGTATCGCCTCTCATAATTACGCCAACACTATTGAAACTTCTATTGAGTGATTCATAGAGCTCATCACGACTGTTGACAAATGAAAGTGACGATTCGGAACTACGATCACTGGCTTCGATCGCTCTCGCGATTTCCTCGTTTTCAGTTAGAAGAATTAGCTGTGTGCTGGTTGAAAGATCCTCGGGAATCAGAAATGTCATCAAAAGGAAGTAGGCCACAGCCAGCATTACGGTAAGCAGGAAGAAGTGACTCCTCCAACCTAGTATTATTTCCTTAGAGGTGTTCGTGAAGAGTCTCATATTTCTAACTTCTCTCCGGTCACTTTAATGAAGATCTCTTCAAGGGTAGCTTCTTTAGAATGAATCGTCTCAATCACCTCATGGTCAAGAAGAGAATTGAGCTTCTGCCGATCAGCTTCGTAAACAAGAGAAAGGCTTTCCCTCTTCAGAGAACTATTTTTCCTGTATTCAATTTCCACCAGTTTCTTACCATGCTGTAGTTTTAGATTCCTCGGGGAGTCAATGAGCGAAATCTTTCCAGAAACAATGAATGCCACCCTATCACATAGTTCATCGGCGATGTGCATATTATGCGTCGTCAGAAAGATCGTTGTGCCCTTTTTCTTCTTCTCTTTGATTAATTCTTTTATTGCTGCGGAAGTTGATGGGTCTAGCCCGGAAACAGGTTCGTCCAGAAACAAGACTTTCGGATTGTTAATGAGAGAACGAGCAAAGACCAGTCTTTGTTGCATCCCTTTGGAGTATTCTCCTACCCTCTTTTTAGCAACGTCTTTCAGGCCGATCATGTAGAGCATATGGGCTGGGTCTTCTGTCGGTACATCGTACAGACTGGCAAAATACTCAAGGTTCTCGATACCAGTCAGCTTGAGATAAAGATTAGGATTTTCAAAGGAGACGCCTATGTTGTTATAGAAGTCAGGGGTAGCTGCAGAAACATCGACATCCATGACCCTTACTTTCCCCTTTTGGACCGGTAAGAGGCCCGTTAATATTCTCTGAGTCGTCGACTTTCCTGCCCCGTTTGGACCGAGAAAACCGAAAATCTCTCCCTCCTTGACTTCGAAAGAGATGCCATTTACGGCGAACTCTTCGTCTTTCCCGTAAGAATAGTAAAGATCACATACCCTAATCATAATCTTCTCTCCTCTTCATACCGTATTCAAGAAGATTAATTAGAGAGAGGTACTTCTCCCTCGTTTCGTCAGTAATCTTCCCATTGCTGCTGGATCTTATCATTTCACTCAGTGAGAGCATGAAGGCAGTAATCAACTTCGCTGATAGCTCCGGATCCACCCAATCAGCTAATTCACCGTTATTCTTTCCTCGTCTAATCAAGGAAATAATTAAATCATCGCTTGATGGAGCATACTCTATCAGAACCTCATCCATCAAAGGTTTGTTTGCAACGAGACTGTCACTGATCTTCAAAAACCGAGGATCTTCCTCGGCCATCTTTATTCCTGCTTCAACCATTACCCTTAATGTTTCAAATACACTCAGCTCTCTGTGTGAGATTTCGATGCCCGTCATAATCTCCATCTTTTTCTTGTAGATAATGTCCAGAACATATCTGAACAAATCAGACTTGTTTTCGAAGTACTGGTAGAAGCTACCTTCGGGATTGAAGATCTTCGGACTATTTCGTTGACTCTTGAAATTTCATATCCATTCGCTGCAAACTCATCTATGGCAGCTTCCAAAATTCGTTTTTGCTTCGTTTCCGGCAAGTTGAAGAAAGTTTCCTTTGGCACTCAAACATCTCCTTTGTGACCGATAAGTCATATGACTAATCAGTCACATTATACTCCTTGTGGTATTCTGAAAGCAAAGATTCGATATAGCTGAACAGCATTGTTAACTTGAAATTAAGGAGGCCATTGTTCAAAAGTCGTCTCCTGGATCTCTATTGTTTCTTTAGTAGCTTGGAAACGAAATGGAAGAGTTTTGGATCATCGCAAGCGAGTATTTTGAGAAATCAGATGAGTGGGCTCTTCATTTTCTTCGTGATGCTTTCACAAAAAAAAAAGGAGAGCAGCGTACGCTGCTCTCCTTGTAGATCAGCTAATTACTGGAGAACGTCGATAGTTATAAGTTTCAGTGGAATTATTACCTTAGGTTCCACAGTTGCGCCGTTGATGATTCTCTGTGCCGCGATAACTGCCATCTGCATCTGTAGGTAAGGCTGCTGTTGAACTGTTGCAACCATTTCACCGGCTTTTATGGCTGCAATTGCATCATCTGTGGCATCAATTCCGACAATCTTTATTTCGTCCAGTCTTCCCGCGGCAATCACTGCCCTAACCGCGCCGAGTGCCATCTCGTCATTGTGTGCGTAGATTCCGTCCAGCACCGGGTTACCTTGAAGAATGTCTTCCGTAACTCTTGCACCTTCTTCTCTTGAGTAATTGGCTGTTAGTGATGCTACTACTTCGATACCTGGGTACTTCTTAAGTTCGTCCATGAAACCTTTCTGTCTGTCAACTGCCGACGGTGCTCCGGGTATCCCCTCAAGGATGGCTACTTTTCCTTCTCCGCCAAGTGCTTCTGCCAATGCTACTGCGGCGAGCATACCTGCTTCCTTGTTATCGATGTCTAAATGCTGTTCCACTACTCCACCATTTGAAGGTCTTGTCACAGTGATAACCGGAATTCCGGCTGCGTTTGCTTCAAGAACTGCCGAGACTATTGCGTCAGAGTCAACGGGGTTGATAATCAACACATCTACTCTTCTCGTTATGAGATCCTGAATCTGAGCAAACTGAGTTTCCGGCTTATCCTGAGCATCCAAAACGATCATCTCCAAACCCAGTTCGCTTGCCTTTGCCTCTCCCCCCTCCTTCATAGTTACGAAAAAGGGATTTGCAAGTGTCGAGACTGAAAAACCGATGGTTTTTGCAGCAAAGCCCGTTAGCGCTAACAATCCGATAATAAGAACTACCAGAAACATTCGTTTCATGTTACCCCTCCTTTTTTTGATAGAGAATCTTAATCACTACGTTTTGCCAGTACGGCAACGAGTATTATTACTCCTTTCACTATTTGTTGAAAGAACGATGATACTCCTACGAGATTCATTCCATTATCGATAACTCCTATTACCATGGCACCCAGGAGAGTGCCCAGAACTGTACCAACACCTCCGGAAAGAGATGCTCCCCCAAGTATTACAGCCGCTATTACATTCATCTCAAGTCCTTCGGCGGCAGTTGGCTGAGCGGAAAGAAGCTTGGAAGTTATGAGAATACCACCAAGCGCACTCATTAGACCGGAAATGACGAAGGCAAGAACCCGGTATTTCCTCACTGGTATTGCTGATAGCCTAGCTGCTTCCCTGTTTGCTCCAATTGACTTCACATACACTCCGTGTTTTGTTCTGTTCAGAACAAAGAAGGCGAGAATGAAGACTCCGGCAGCTATTATCGTTGAAACCGGTACTGGTCCGAGATAGCCAGCACCCATTATCGCGAAATCTACAGGCAATCTGGATATCGGCTTTCCTCCGGTCCAAACCAGTGCGGCTCCCCTTGCAATCCCCATCATAGCAAGTGTCACTATGAAGGATTGGACTCGACCGTAAACAGTCAGAACGCCATTCGCAAACCCGATTCCGACCCCAAGTATCAACCCCGCAATCAGGCCTAGGAAGATGGAGCCCGTTGCATTAAGAACCGCCGCAGTTGCAACTCCAACTAATGCTGCAGAAGAACCAACAGAAAGATCTATCTCACCTGTGAGTATTACAAAGGTCATTCCAATAGCGACAATTAGAGTTATCGACACCTGCCTGGTAATGTTCAGCAGATTCCTAGAGGTGAAGAAATATGGTGACATCAATGAGAAAACCACCATTAATGCTACAAGGATTAAGATCAGCCCTAGTTCACCCTTTAGCAATCTCAAAAATTTGTTAACAAACGCCGATCTGTCATTTTTCTCAATCCTATTTTCCATGTGCATTAACCTCCAAGCGCCAGTGTCAATAACTGCTCTGTAGATGAATCTTTACCTTCAAGTTCGGCGACAATTGTTCCTTTTCTTATCACAAGGATTCGATCGCATATCGCACTCATCTCCCGGAATTCAGATGACAATATCAATATTCCTGTACCCCTATCGGCAAGGTAGTTGATCAGAGAATAGATCTCTGTCTTTGCACCGATGTCAATTCCGCGAGTCGGCTCATCAAGTATCAAGATATCTGGTTCACCACAAAGCCATTTTCCAATAACAACTTTCTGCTGGTTTCCACCAGAGAGATTCTGGACTGCCATTTTTATGTCTAAAGGTCTTATTTTTAGTTTTTCTGACGTATCCGTTGCAATTTCTGATTTCTTTTTGCTCGAGATTATTCCGTTCTTAATGGCGAGATCGATGTTTGCAACACAGATGTTATGTTCTACGTTGAGCCTAAGAAATAAGCCCTGTTCCTTTCTATCCTCTGGAATGAAAGAGATACTATGTCTCTTTGCATCATCGGGCGAGTTTAATCTCACTTCCTTGCCAGCAATTGAGAGCTTTCCCTTTATAGCCCTGTCTGCTCCGAACAAACCGAGGGCAAGTTCGCTTTTTCCAGAACCGATTATTCCCGTTATACCGAGGATCTCGCCTTTTTTCAAGCTAAAACTGACTGGAGCAAGCATCTTGTCGGTCTTGAACTCTTCTATTTCCAACAGTGTATCTTCGGATGGTCTCCCCTCTCGTACCGGGAACTCTTCTTTCAAGGTTCTTCCAAGCATTGATTTTACCAGCGTCTTTAGATCCACCTTATCAATTTCGAAGGTTCCGGCGTTTTGACCGTCTCTCAGTACGGTGGCTCTGTCACACACTCTAAAGACTTCATCAAGATGATGGGAGATGTAGATCATGTTCACTTTTTTTAGTTTCAGATCATCCATAATCTCAAACAGAGTATCGATTTCCACTCTGCTCATACCGGTTGTAGGTTCATCGAGAAGAAGGATATTGGCGTTTATCGATAGCGCTTTTATTATTTCCACTATCCTTTTCTGCCCAAGACCTAGGTCTCTGACAAGAGTGCTAGGATCTATTTCGATTCCGAAGGAAGATAGATACTCCGCTGCTCTTCGAATGAGCTCTTTCTTTCTTAAAGTTCCAAAGAAGGATGTGGTAGGTTCGTGACCCAGAAATATATTCTCGGCTACTGTTAGTGAGTCTACGAGACTTAGTTCTTGATATATTGCGCCTATTCCTTTGTGTCGTGCGTCTACGGGGTCTTCAATCGTTACTGTTTTTCCTTGGACCTGAATAGTCCCCGAATCCATTTTATGAACTCCGGTCAGGATCTTTATCAGTGTAGATTTTCCAGCTCCGTTTTCGCCAAGGAGCGCATGTACTTCACCTTCGCTCAGCTCGAAGTTGACATCCTTCAGAGCATGGATTCCACCAAAAGATTTATATATTCCTTCCAGTTTCAGCGCAATATCGGGCACCTGTTACACCTGCCTTCTTAGTAACTTCTCGACGCTTTTCGGAGCAGGGATAGAAGTTTGAGCACCGGAGATCGTAGTGCTCAATGCTCCTGCTGCATTTGCCCACTCTAGAGATTCCTTCAGATGCACACCCTTCGATAAAGCTGCTGCCAAAGCTCCTGAAAAGACATCTCCAGCCGCAGTTGTGTCCACACAGTCAACGTCAAAGGGCTTCAAGTCCATGAAGTTATTGCCATCAACTCCAACAACGCCTTTTTCGCCAAGAGTTATTATTGGTAGATTGAAGCCCATTGAACTTAGTCTTTGGAGGGCAATCCGCGCAGATTCTCTGTCGTGAACATCTATGCCTGTCAGAATCCTCGCTTCGGATTCATTAGGCTTTATTAAATTGATCAAAGGCGCGATGGAATCGGGGAACCCATTTCTAGGAGCAGGCGCGGGATCGACGATCGTAAACATTCCATTTTCATGGGCCAGTTTGATTGCCCTGAAGATTGTCTCCTGTGCTATTTCCATTGTTAACAAAAGAATACGCCCGCGTTTGAAGAGATCAGAGTTTTTCTCCACGTCTTCAGGAGAAAGCCGCGCATTACTACCCGGGGTAAAAGAAATCGAGTTTTGCCCATTTTTGTCAACTCTTATCATTGCAATACCCGCTGTGCTTTCGGGATCCCTAAGTATTCTGGAAGTGTCTACCCCTTTTTCCTTCATCATCTGGATCAGTTCTTCACTGAATCCGTCACCACCAAGTTTCGTAAACATCTGAACTCTCGCGCCACTGATTGCCGCCGCAACTGCTTGATTTCCTCCCTTTCCTCCCGGGTATGTACTGAAGTTGTCTGTGAGAACAGTCTCTCCAGGCTCAGGAAGTCTATCCATTACCATCACTAGATCCATGTTCATGCTTCCCATGCAGAGAATCTCTCCGTTAAATGCGTAATCAATCATCGTAGCCCGCCTCTCTAAGGGATTCAACGGTTTTCATAAAGCTTCTGACGTTGTTTGGATCAACGGGATTCTTCCAGTTGTTGTCCCTCTTGAAGTAGCTTCCGACGATTGCTCCATCGGCAAACCTAAGAAGTTCACCTACGTTTTCTTTTGTCAAACCACTTCCGATCATCACCGGAATGCTTACAGCTTCACTGAAACTTTTTACTTTTTCTGCGTTAGGTGCCTGCCCGGTCTCAAATCCCGTAACGATTAGAATTTCTGCCCCTTCCGATTCGGCGTCATGAGCCTGTTCCTCAACACTTCTGTCAGAAATAATGAAATGACTCCCATGTTTCACATTCACATCACACATGAACTTAATCTCTTCTGCGCCTATAAGTTTTCTGTATCTAGAAAGCTCTGCCCCGATGCCTTCCGTCAAACCCGCGTGAGAAACATACGCATTGACCCATTCGAAGATTCTTATCCATTTTGCGCCACCAGCAACTGCGGCGGCGAGTGCTGCCTTTCCTCCATTGAGATGGCAGTTCACACCTACAGGTATATTGACGGCTTCTCTCACACTTTGAGTCGCTACTGCCAGGGCAGCGGAAGTCTCGTGACCGATCCTTTCCCCTTTGAGATATGGAAAGTCCCAGATGTTTTCAATTTGAAGTCCATCAACACCACATCCCTCCATAATTCTCGCTTCTTCAATAGCGATCCTGAGAATCTCCTTCATGCCCAGTTTTTCGGGATCGTATCTCGGTGATCCTGGAAGGGGACGCAGATGTATCATTCCAATAATCGGTTTGCCTTTTTTGAATATGCTGCTTAGAACTTCCCTATCTCTTCTCACATAACCACCTCTTTTTCTTTTGGCGCAGATGAAATCGTGATACTTGAACTGAGCCTTTTGCCGAAATCTAGAAATCGACTCCGGAAACCAGGATTATGTTTGCATATGGGGTGAATTCCCCAGTCTTAACGAAGACTTTTACCTCTTTGCCCTGGAGACTTCCATTTAAAACGAGATCCTTGAACTCCGGATGAGGAATGTTCTCTTCAATAATGTCGTTGCCCTTGTTTTTCACTTTAGAGACTATCTCCTTTAGCTGAGAATAGATCTCGGGGCTTACTGATCTGGTCTCGTCAGCAATGATTACCTTTTCAATCTCGAGCTCTTCAAGAACGACTTTAACGACATCCACGAATCTTGGTAGATTTCTTCCGACTGACACGTCAATGCATACAGTGTTCCCATGCCTAGGAAAGGGAAAACCTCTATCCGTTATTACCAGCATGTCACCGTGCCCAAGCCTCGCGACTTCTCTCGAAAGATCGTTGTGAAGAATGCCTTTTGTTTTCATCATTTCACCTCCAAAGATTTGTCAAACTTGCGTTGATTCTCTTACAATAAGATGTGAATCGAGTTCAATCTTTCTTGTGTCGACGTATTCTCCATGTTGCTTCTTAATAATCTTTTCTAGAAGCAGTTTCATCGCTGTCCGTCCAGCTTCGTACTTAGGTTGATCGACAGTGGTCATTGACGGAATCACCAGCGAAGAATACAGAACGTTGTCGAAGCCGGCTATGGCGATATCTTCGGGGATTTTCAAACCATTTTGTTTTGCCGCCTCGATCGCTCCCCACGCCATCATGTCGTTTCCAGCAAAAACGGCTGTAGGCCTTATCTTAAGCTTCAAAATGTATTGCTTCATTATCTTGAAACCATCTTCGTACTTGAAACCACCGAAATAAATCTTCAGGTTTTCGCCTTTAATACCGTCCTTTTCTAATTCGCTACAAAAGCCTTGAAGCCTCCTGACTGCGCTTGGAACATCTTTAGGACCAGATATACAAGCGAATCTCTTGTGGCCTTTGTCCAGCAAGTGCCTTGCCAGTTGAGCGGAACCCTTGAAGTTATTCGTGTATACTACATCAATTAACGGGTTTTCTATTTTGAGGTGCCTATCGAGGATTACCATAGGCATTCCATTGGAGAGATCGGCTAGAAGCTCCTCATCCATTCTCGGTGCCACATTTATGACACCATCTACTCCATGTCCAAGAAAAGAAATCAAGGTTTCTTCTTCTCTGTAACTTCTTCCATCACTATTACAAAGAAACATCTGGTAGTCGTGCTCGAGAGCTATGCTCTCTACCCCCCTGGCAATCTCGGCGAAGTAGGGGTTTGTTATATCTGGAACCAAGAGACCAACGAGAAAGGACTTTCTGATTTTGAGGCTTCTCGCTATTTTGCTCGGTCTGTACTGTAAAGCGTCTATAGATTCCAGAACAACTCTCTTTAGCTCTGGGCTGACGTATTTTTTGCCAGACATAACATTTGACACTGTGGCAACCGATACCCCTGCACGCTTAGCAACATCTTTCATGTTCGGCATTTAATCTATCCCTTCTGATTCGCCAGTTAAACGTTTAGTTAATCGTTTAACTACAGTCTATCATCATTCTTTTATTTGCCAAAACTCGGTTTTCTTCGAATGAAGCTGATCATTTATGCTGAAAGGCAATTAAGTGCTTTTATCTCACCCAATCGCATCCATTTCTGCAGTCGCGCAGTTCACTTAACGGGCAAATCCATAAGGATAACGGCGAGACGTTTTGGAACAAGTAAGTGCAAATTTCCTTTTCTGTTAAAGATTAGTGAATGATTAACCGGTTATGCTAGAAAAATATCGATCGTACTATAATGGATGAGATCAAGTTATGCGGTTACTTACTTAAGCATTAACGGAGGTGGTTATGTGAGTGATACGAAGAGGTTATACAAGTCTAGAAAGGACAAAGTAATAGATGGTCTCGCAGGTGGAATAGCAGAGTATCTGGGGGTAGATCCGGTGATTGTAAGGCTGGTGTTTGTTGCTCTGATCTTCGCAGGTGGTGCCGGATTGATTATATACATAATTGGTATGTTTATAGTACCCAGGGCACCTATCAATAGCGAGAACAACGTCGTGATAATGGATGAAGAGGGGAAGCCGATAGAAGAGGGAAAAAAGGAAGAATTCTCTGATAGCAAGAGTAAACTGATCATCGCGGCGCTTCTCATAGTATTTGGGATAGCCCTTCTTTTAGGATCATTTACTCCCTGGAACATTTTCAGCGGTATCTTCTGGAAAACCGTTATAGGTGTTGTATTGATTGCAGGTGGAGGATTTGTGATCTATAAATCAATAAATAGGGGATGATCCTATGAAGATCGCATTGGGATTGATCTTTGTCCTGGTTGGTGTTTTGCTGATCTTCGGTCTATTTACGGGAGACACTCTCCTAAATGCTTTGGTCAATTTGGCGAATTTCTGGCCGATCATTCTTGTTCTGGTAGGAATGAGCATACTTGCTAGCATTAGGGGACTCAGGTGGATCAGATACTTGAATACAATACTTATTGTAGCTTTTGTGCTGTTCGTTTTCTTCTGGCCCTCTCCATTTCTTGCCGGTAAGAAGGCCGTTAGCGATACGGTAGTATTGGAGAGTTCCGATTCTGCAACGAGCATCGAAATTCAAGTCGACCTCGCAATGTCGAACATAAGTTTAGAACCCTTAAGAGATGAAGTAGCATCTTCTACGGTTGCCGTGGTCGATTATGCCGTACGTGGTTCAGGTCTTAAAATTGAACAGGATATAACTCAGCTGTCGCAGAGGTTCATAATGAAACCGGAATCGAACGTTTCATGGTTGGGAACGAGTACAGTCGTTATGAAACTTAATCCCGCTTATGACTATGTTCTAAAGTTTAACGGGGCTGTCATGAACTGCAATTTTAGTCTAGGGGAGCTTAGAGTTGATGAACTTAGAATTAACGGAGCGATCGTCAAGGCAATTGTTTCTATGTCAGCAGCGGGCTTTACGAATATGAAGGTCAATGCCGCGATAATCAATTCAGAGATCCACATACCGGAGAATATTCGGGCGATTCTTAAACCTAGCGCTGCAATAAAGAACGTAAAAACGGATTTACCTTATACAGGCAATGAAGAATATGTATTCGAAAGTGTTTCATTTGATTTCAGTTCTTACATTACTTTGGAAAGCGCAATAATGAATTTGAAGGTCTTACGCTGAAGCTATCTTCAAAGCCTTTTCACAAATCGAGATTTCCAATGGTAGGCTTCCTACGACTTCTCCGTCCATCTGAATAATTACATCTCTGTCGCTTTTCAAAGAGATGTTTTTAGCGGTTCGATAGCTTACTGTATCAACTACCAAATGCTCCCCTCGATAGATCTTCGGAAAGTGATAAAGCAGACGCAATTTCGACATCTTTGAAACACCCACAACGTCAAAATATCCGTCATCCACCAGGGCTTTGGGTGCTATCCTCATTCCACCGCCAAAGTAATTTCCGTTGGCCATGGTCAAGAAGAAGTAGCTGCCTGAAGTTTCTTCTCCGTCGACAATGAAAGTTAAAGGATAAGTTTTCGAAGTGAATAATTCGATCAAAAAAGAAAGAAGGTACGCCATCTTGCCGCTTGTCTTGAATCTTGATTTAATCATTCTAACTGTAATTGCTGCGTCAAATCCGGCTCCAACTACATTAACAGCGTACCGTGAAGCTTTCACGCCGTTCATGTCTACATAGGACACCTTAAGCAGATCGATTTGTCGTACGTTTTCACCCGCAGCTATCTTGACCATTTCTCGATAATTGTGCTTTAGATTGATCGTTCTAGCGAGATCATTACCGGAGCCCAGAGCGACGATGCCTACCGAAGCATTCGATTTTCCCTTTATCATCCCATTTACGATCTCGTTTAGTGTGCCATCTCCCCCCACACTGATTATTCGATCGTAGTTCGGGTTTTTTGTCACAAAACTTAGAGCATCTTCAGGACCAGTAGTAATGTGGATGTCGTAGTCAGCAATTTCCTCTCGGAGCAATGAGGAAATGCTTTTTTCAAAGTCCCTGCCAGCTTCACCGTGACTAGCATTTGGGTTAACTACTACGAGGGTCTTCAATCGTGTTACCTCCGCCTATGCCGCGATGGTTGATTTTAACACAACTTTTCAGATCATGGATTCCAGTTTGTGAACTATAAAGGCTGCAACATCTTCAGCGAAAGTTCCGGGCCCGAATCCGGCGTCGTATCCAAGTTCTTTGGCCAATTCATGAGTAATTCTCGCTCCACCGGCTATCAGAATGATCTTTTTTCTTATGTTTTCAGCTTCGAGAAGCTCGACAAGCGAAGTCATGTTTCTAAGATGGACGTTTTTGGCCGTAACAGTTTGAGACACGAGAATTGCGTCCGCATCAAGTTCTATCGCCTTTGAGACTAACTCCTCATTTTCAACCTGACTGCCGAGGTTATAGGCATCGATATTTCTGTAACGTTCGAGGCCATAGTGCCCCGCAAAACCCTTCATATTCATAATTGCGTCAATACCAACTGTATGAGCGTCTGTACCTGTGCTAGCACCAACAACAACGATTCTTCTCTTTATTTTCTCTTCAATAAATCTGTCGATCTCCTCCATCGACATCTTTTCAAGCGTAATTTTCGGCACTCGAATTGCTGTGTAGTCAATAGCGTGAGAAAACTCTCCGTAGGCGAGAAAGAATGTGAATCCGATTGTTATTTCCTTTGAAAAGACGATTTGCGGGTTTTTCAACCCCATCTTATGTATCATCTGCTTAGCTGCTTCATCGGCCTCGGGCCCTCCAGGCACTGGCAAAGTAAAGCTGAGCTGGACTTTGCCGTCATTCAGCGTGTCTCCGTATGGAATTACTCTTGTTAAGTCTATTTCAGAGGGAAATTGATTCTTCTTTTCAGAGCAGTTATCCATGATTGCGCCTCCCAAGCATTTTCTCGATAAATGGATTTCTGTATTTCGACCCCTTTCTTACTACCCCATCCAAACCTTTTCCTCCATGTGGGGATCTCTTGATGTTTGCAAAAGTGCCTCTTTCGAGCGTTTCAAAAAGACCTATCGATTCGATTTCCCTTAGCAGTTGAAGAGCTTCCTCAAGAACCGTCGCTGCTCTAGTCTGAATTATTCCGTTGTCTTTGAAGGTTATCTCATCGCCTAGATCGCGCAGATTGTTGAAAACATATCTTGCGTTTTCGATCGCAAGGTACCTATCGCTCATAAAAGGAGTGTGAATTGCCTCGGTAAGCATTCCCAGAAGCTGAATCCCTTGATTTGTCATTATAGATATCACATTGAATAAGGTGTCCTGGGCGTAGCCCATAAAGATATTTCCAGTCATGAACTTTGTAGGGGGCATGTACTTCAAAGGTGCCTTCGGGAAGATCTCTCGACTCATTTGTGCTTGAGCAAGTTCATACAGAAAACCGTTTTCAATTGATGGATCCATTTCGAAGGCATGACCGAGCCCCATCTGCTCTTCGGGTATACCTGCCATGAGAGCCAGGCTTTCATTTATTAACTGAGAAGCGAGTACTGTGTGCGCTTCTTCAAAAGCATCTGCCGTCGTGAGGTAATTGTCTTCTCCTGTATTTATTATGACGCCCGCAAATCCATTTATTACTCTCGAAAAATACTGATCTATCAAAGTTCTCTTCATGTTTATGTCTCTGAATAGAATTCCGTAGAGAGCATCGTTCAACATTACATCCAGTCTTTCGATGGCTCCCATTGCAGCTATTTCCGGCATGCACAGACCCGAGCAGTAATTGCAAAGCCTTATGTACCTACCGACCTCTTTTCCGGTGTCGTCGAGAGCCGACCTCATTATTCTGAAGTTCTCCTGTGTAGCGTATGTGCCTCCAAATCCTTCAGTTGTTGGCCCGTAAGGCACATAATCAAGGAGACTCTGGCCCGTAGACCTGATTACAGCAACTATGTCCGCTCCTTGTCTTGCGGCTGCTCTTGCCTGAATTACATCTTCGTAAATGTTTCCCGTCGCGACTATCACATACAGGTAGGGCTTTTTTCCCTCACCCAGTTCACCGATCAAAGACTCACGTTTTTCTCGATTCAACTGGACTTTTCCTACAGCATCATTCACGAGTCGGTCGATGCGATCGAAAACTTCATCTTGAGATCTGTAACTCAGACTTCTGAGATCGAGTCTTCCAAATGAGATTTCTTCTGCAATCTTTTGCGGCGAAAGTCCCGTTTCGAGAATCGCATTTCCGATCACATAGGCAGCACCATCATTAATTAGGTTTGATGATTTAAGGTGATCTACTACGACATTTGGGATTGGAATTCCATAATCGTCAACACCATCTATACCAAAAAACCTGCAGATCGCCCTCTCGATACTTACTGTCGTGTGCTCTTCAACAAAGTTATGAACTTCACTGGCAATCCTTTGGGCATAATCTCTTGCTTCTTTGACTTTGTTCATGTTCAGATTCAGCTTTCCATTCATTCGCAACTCTCCTTCAGCTTTCTTATTATCAGTTCAACGAACTCTCTGTCTAATCCCATAAGACGCGCTATTGTTACTGCCTCCCTAGGAAAGGCCGCATTGCTTTCTATTTCTACAAGTGAATGATCCACATAATAAGAGATTTCCCTTCCGATTTCATTTCTCATTCTTTCACGGTCAAGCCCTTTAATAATAAACAGCTTTGCTCCTTCAATCTCCAGGGCTTCTTCATAGTGGGATGTAAGGATGGTTCGACATCTCTGATTTCGACTAAGATACTCTGCCGAAGCCATAAGAAATGCCGGGCCTTCTACGGGGTTTGTATTCCTTCCTATTTCATCAAACAAAAACAGGCCTCTGATATCCATATGGATTATCTCTAGAGCCTTCTTCAGATGGTCTACTTCTCCGGCGAACGATGACAGCCCATCCAAAAAAGACTGTTTGTCGCCACTGTAGTAGACAATCGCATCATATACAGGAATAAAGGCTCTCTTCGCTGGCACGAAAAGTCCATGCTGAAACATTGTCTGAAGGAGAGCAACAGTTCTGAGAAGAACCGATTTGCCGGTCATGTTGCCTCCGATAATAACGGATCTTCTGTCAAAACTGGCGCTAAATGGTTGAAAACTCTTGCCGCTCTTGTTAAGGGATGCAGCTAATTCAGGATTGACCAGTTCTTCAAATTCATATTCTCCCGAACTGATTTCCGGTTTACTGAGACCGAGTTTCCTATTGAACTCTACTAGCGCTACGATCAGGTCAATCTTCCCGATTGTTGTTGCAGAGCTTTGAAGGTCTTCTCGATAAGTGATGAGCTTGCCGGAAAGATCAGCTCTTACTTTCTCTTCGATTTCAAAATTCAGACGGATAAGTTCATTGAGACTCGCTTCGTCATACTCTTCTCTATTTCTCTGAAGTCTATAAAGCTTTTTTCTTACAACCGCGAGAGCATTATCTAACTTGTCAGAAATGTAGAAACTCTCTGTTCCAACATCGTCGGGATCTAGAAAAGAAAACACAACTGACAGGTCGGGAAGCTGCATCCACGAACTGCACTCTCCAATCTCACTTCTCAGTCTTTCTGACCAATAGGCGAAGCTCTTTATCTCAAACAGTTCAATATCGTCGAGAATCTTCCCAGGGGAGAGATTTGAAATAGTTCCCCTAATGTCCCGTACCCTCGCTAGAATAGACTTGAGGGACTCTACTTGTGATTTTCTCTCGTTCACCTCAAGCTGTCTCTTGTGAAAAGCCTCTATATCCTCATCCCTTTTCAAGAAGGTCATAACGCGCAATTCCTCTCTGCCCATAGGAGTAACGGGATCAATGAGAGAGAGGATGTACTCAAATCCACAATCCAAATACTTCAATTTGAACTCTCCTCCAAAACGTCTAGTACTGGCACATCAATCTTGCTTTCAAGTGACTTTATAAGTTTATCTGATTGAATCTTGAACCCGTTCGGTGCTAACGGATTCACTGTGACTGCGATCAGGTGCGTCGGATGCAAGACTTCTAGGTGGCCTCCCGCTCTTTCATACTTTGCGAGAGTTAACTCGTCAAAGAAAACTCGTGAAAAATCCTTCAAGATGATTCTAGTATTCTTTTCTGCTAAGGCAAGAAGAACTGAACATGTAAGCGAACCATTAATGTAAATCGTTCTCCCGGCAAGTTCATGCTTCAAGGATTTTGCTGTTAATGGAGAAGGGCTTAATCTTTCGAAAACACCGTCTTTCTCTACCCACAAACCGGTTCCTAGCGGAGCAATTCTTTTGTGGAGCTCGAGTTCTGTGCCTGGAAGAGAAAGCAATCTCACTACAAAACTGGTCTTCCTACACAGTTCCTCCAAATTCATCGATAATGCCGCACCGGTGGCGAGAATAACTCCGTCCGAAACTAGAGGCGTACCCGGACTCATTCTTGAAGTTGAGCCGTCGATCAGTATCTTTTCACAACCGTAGGATCTCATTGTGTTTACAGCTTCACTCAGATATTCAAGAATAGATGGCCCCGATATTATGACTTTCCCATCGGCTTCCGCCCGCGCAAAAACCGTTCTTCCTAGAGGAGATCTGTAGTCTCTCAAATCTATTACGGTAGCAGAAAAACTTCGATGACGGAAATCCCTCTCAGATGTGACGAAATAAGTCCCTCTGCTTAGAGTTATCTCCGGCTTCTCATTAAGGTAAACTTGGTCTCTCTTTTCACCCTCTAGGCCGGTAGATGTTACTCCTGCAGTTGTGCCCTTTTCTCGAAATTCTTTTAGCATTTGGTTCAAAACAACAGTCTTTCCTGTATTCTTCTCAAGACCGATCACCGATATTACTTCAATTCCCTCGGCCAAATCTGATATTCTGATCCGACGCTTCATTCTCCCTCGAATAGTAGAAGCGCCTCTCCGTCAACTGCCATCTCTCCGTTGTTTTTTTCTACGGTTGTTCTTACAGATAATCTCTTTTTCTCAACTTTGATTTCGAGGATTTCTATAGTAATTAACACTTCTTCTTCAAGAAATATTGGTTTGAGGAATCTTACCTCCTGTTTCATGTATATGGAGCCGGGTCCAGGGAATTCATTTCCTAGAATCGCGGAAATTATCCCCACAGACAGCATTCCATGAGCGATTCTTCTGCCAAAACGGGACTTTCTTGCGAATTCCTCATCTGTGTGAACGGGATTCCTGTCTCCGGTCAAGTTCGCAAAGGAGTCAACCATTTCGGCTGTAATTCTTCTTCTGGTTGAGAAACTCTGGCCCACGAAGAAGTCTTCGAATTTCATTTTCTCACCTTCTTCTCCTTCCACTTCTTTATCCTGTCTCTTCTTTGAAGTGTCGTAGGCTCGAAACTCATCGAATTTCCGTAAAGAAGATCTGATACTCCTGTGAACTCGTATTTCTCTCTGTACACTCTGTCATCAACATCGCTAGAAGTGTCATCTGGCTCATGATATGTGGTGATTACTCCTTCGTAGTTTCTCAGAACGACGACTCTGTCTGATTCGGAAATATTGTACTGAGGCATTACTCGAATCTTACCGCCCCCACCTGGAGCGTCAACGACGAATGTTGGAACGCATAATCCCGACGTGTTGCCGATCAATGATTCCATGATTCCAATACCTTTTCTAATTGAGGTTCTGAAATGACCGATTCCCTGAGAGAGATCACACTGATATATGTAATACGGTCTCACTCTGATCTTGACTAACTGATGCACTAGTTCCATCATTATATATGGAGAATCGTTAACTCCTCTGAGGAGTACCGACTGGTTTCCCAGTGGTATACCTCCATCTGCGAGCATTTCGCATGCCCTGGTTGAATCGGGAGTGATTTCGAGAGGATGATTGAAGTGAGTATTTATCCATACGGGATGATATTTTCTGATCATCTTCACGAGTTCTGGAGTAACTCTCTGTGGGAGAACGACGGGCGTCCTAGTTCCAATTCTAATAATCTCAACATGGGGGATCTCCCTGAGTTCGTTGAGAATGTACTCCAGATAATCGTCTCCAACAAGTAATGCGTCTCCCCCGGAAAGCAAGACATCTCTTACTTCAGGAGTTTCCCGGATATATTCAATAGCATCATCGATTTCCTTCCGGGTTCTCGCCCTGTCGAGCTGTCCAGCGAATCTTCTTCTAGTACAATGCCTGCAGTACATCGAACACTGGTCGGTTATAAGGAAGAGGACACGATCGGGGTATCTGTGAGTGAGTCCTGGTACAGGAGAGTCCTCATCTTCGTGAAGCGGATCTATCATATCCCATTTGTCGATTTTTAGCTCTTTGTCGGTTGGAACGGCCTGCCTTCGTATAGGGCATCTTTGATTATTGGGGTCCATCAACGTTGCGTAGTAAGGTGTTATTGACATTCGTAGCGTTCTGAGACATTCGGCGACTCCATGAGCTTCTTCTTCGGTGATGTCGATAATCTGCCTTAACGCATCAACGGTCTTGACTCTGTTGGCTACCTGCCACCGCCAGTCACTCCACTGAGCAGGTGTTACATCTCTCCACATTGGTATTTCTCTGTAGTCACGCATTTACGCCACCTCAAATGTATAGCTTCTGAAAAAGCCTTCTAATTTCACTAGATTCCCTTAAGATTCCTAGCGCAAACTCAGCATGGCCGTTAGTATATCCATTCCCTATCATCATTGTAATATCCTTTCCAACACCTTCAGCCCCCAGCGCGGCTCTGGTAAAAGATGTAGCCATGCTGAAGAAATATACAATTCCGTTCTCTTTTGCACTTAGAATAGACCCCATCTCTGTTCCGGGAACATTGACGTTATTTATTACCACATCACAGAGATCGCCTTCTGTAAACTCACTGATTTTTTCATAGACTTCGAGAGGTTTTGTTGCATCGGCAATGATAACTTCGTGGGCAAGGCCAAGCTTTCGAATTCTCTCTGCGTTTTCCACTGAATATTCTACTACAATAACCTTACCCGAATCGCGACACTTCTTCATAGCTGCATAACAACAGAGTAAGCCGGATTTCCCGCCGCCTCCAAGAATTGCTACATTCATACCCTTTCTTACTAGTTTGTCAACCTGTGCCGGTGCACCAGCAACATCAAGTACGGCCAGGGCCATTTTAGGGGGGATATCTGACGGTAGCCGTGCATAAATTCCGCTTTCAAATAACACTGCCTTTCCTTCAATATCTATCTGGTCCTTTTCGAGATGTACTTGAACAATCCTTTCGATATTCAAAGGTGTCAGCGATAGCGAAACAAGAGACGCAATAGTATCGCCTATCTCTAAATCTCGTTTCAAAAGGTCTTTCCCGATCTTTGACACTTTTCCGATAAACATCCCCCCCGAACCCGTAACTGGATTCTGCAGCTTACCTCTCTTCATTACTATATCCATTATCATGGACGAGATTTTTGTCACATCATCTTCACAGGCTTCTCTTATCTGAGTAAAACTTGCCGAGTCTACGTTTAAAGTTGTGACGTCCACCAGGATTTCATTATCGTATAGGTCCAAAGAGTTGTCGATCCTTGATGCTGCCTGCGGAAGGAATCCCGCGGGCTCGATTACTCTGTGACTTCCATAAGGGCATCCTTTCACTGATTCTTCCTCCTGATTCCAAGGATTTCTCTCGCTTCTTCGGGGCTGGCTACGTCCCTACCCAGTTCATTCGAAATTCTTACAACCCTCTCGACTAGTTGAGCGTTCGAAATTGCCAGCTCACCTTTCTTGTAGTAGATATTGTCTTCGAAACCAACTCTGACATGCCCTCCAAGAAGAATAGCGGCAGTTGCCAGAACAAGCTCGTTCCTTCCAATTCCGGCCACCGTCCACGTGCTTCCTTGAGGAATTGCTCTCACCATGTGGATCAGATCTTCAATATTCCCGGGGCAAGCTCCAGGAACACCGAGGACAAAATCAAAATGTATGGGGCTATCTATCAAACCCTTCTTAAGCAATTTCAAAGCGTTTTCGATCATTCCCCTCTCGAAAACTTCAATCTCAGGTTTAATTCCTCTTGCTTTCATCTCCTGTGCGAAAGTCTCCATAGTATCCTGTGAATTGAAAAAAACATCTTCACCAAAGTTACAAGTACCTGCCGAAAGAGTCGCCATCTCAGGATTGAGCTCTAGAGGCTGAGCCCTCTCTCTTACTCTGTGCCATACTGCTCCGCCAGTTGAAGGCTGAAAGATCAAATCGCATTTCTCTGCGATCCTCTCCTTGATTTCTCGGTAAACTTCTAAATTCTGCGTAGGTTTCCCCGAAGAATCCCTAGCGTGAATATGAACAATACTTGCTCCTGACAGAAAGCAGTCATACGCTGCCTCAGCAATCTCTTCAGGAGAAATCGGAAGAGCGGGTTGCTGATCCTTCATTACTTCTGCGCCCGTTAATGCAGCAGTAATTATGAGTTTATTCATAGCGCTTCCTCTGTCTGCTTTTCGGGACAACGCATGTTCCACTTGCCCTGCATACCAGTACTGGTTCTGGCAGTAACTCTGCGGCAGAATCGCTTATTTCTGGTCTGGTCTGTACGACCTTGAATGCCTGAAACAACATTTTTCTGGATGTATTTCCGGTCGAAATAATCTCTCCTGTGGCTTCAATGTAATCTCCCGCATAGACCGGCGCGATAAATTCGATATTATCATAGGCCTTGAATAAGCCCTCGTCTCCATCGTTTCTTATAAGAAGTTCTGTGGCGACATCGCCGAACATCTGAAGGATTCTTGCCCCGTCAACTAGGTTGCCTCCATAGTGAGCATCGTTAAGACTCATTCGCAGCCTGATCATGACTTTTGTCATCAAATTCGCCCCCTTATTTAATTTTGCCTCTAAATTGTGACGGTCGCAAAGCTTGAGGCCAGTGATTAAAGGCTTATAGAGTCGAACATTCGTCTCTAAGTCTTTCTTCCTATTCTGTTATACACGATTTTTCCGAAAATAGCCTCCCGAACTTCACGGGGTAAAGGTCTGACTTTCTGGTATGCTATAGATAATGGGATGCGGCGGGAAGGAGAGATGTATGTGGTAAGGACCTTGATAATGGCAGGCGGCATAGGTGAGAGGCTTTGGCCTGTAAGTGTTAAGAAAAGGCCAAAGCAGTTTCACAAGTTTGGTTCATCGAAGACAATGATTGAAGAGACTATTGAAAGAATGGAAAAGGTAACAGATGAGATAATCATTATTACAACAAGGGAGCAGTTTCCTTTAATGCAGTACTATCTACCGCTCTTCCCGGGAGAGAACGTAATCTTTGAGCCTATGAGAAGAAATACAGCTCCCGCAATAGCATTGGGCAGTACCAGATTTAGCCTGATGACATCATGGTTGTCGTTCCCGCCGACCATGTTATAAGAGATGAAGAGAGTTTTTTCAAGACTCTGAATAAGGCAATCAAATACGCCGAATCAAATGATTCGCTAGTTACGATAGGGATTACCCCCACTCATCCTTACACTGGTTATGGTTATATCGAGCGGGGAAATGCTGTTGATGATAATGAAGAAGTATATTCGGTAAAGAAGTTTCATGAAAAACCAGACTATGAAACTGCTCAGCATTATGTCCAGTCCGGCAGATTTCTATGGAATTCCGGCATCTTTGTTTGGAAGAAGAGCGTTTTCGATTTGGAGCTCTCGAAGAACTTCCCGGATCTGTTTTCTGCAATTTCAGAGATTAGTAAGAGACCAGAAGACATAGAAAAGATCTACGAAAGGCTTCCAAAGATCTCAATTGACTATGGTTTGATGGAGAGGTCCTCAAAAGTAGCAACTGTACCGGCAAGTTTCTACTGGAACGATATTGGCTCGTGGGATGCAGTTTATGATTTGTTGATCAAAGACAAGAACGGGAATGCCGTCGAGGGGGAGTTTTCTCTAAAGGACGTGAAGAACTGCCTTTTGATAAATCATACCCAGAAGAAACTAGCCGTATCGGGAATTGAAGGCTTCATATTGGTAGCAACCAGTGAGGGAACGTTGGTTTGCAGACGAGGAGAGTCACAAGATATAAAGAAGATAATAAAGTAAGGAGGAGAAAAAGTGGATAGGAAACTTGACGAAATGGTGATCGCCCTTAAAGATGAGCTGGTAAGTGCTGTGTCTGATTCAGTTAGGATCAAGTCAGTTCAGGACACACCTGTTGATGGCGGCCCCTTTGGTAAAGGTGTTAAGGAAGTTCTTGAAAAGACAGTAAAGTTGGCAAAGGATCTCGGTTTTGAAGCCAGAAACGCTGATGGATACGTTGGGATAGTTGATTACGGATCTGGAGAGACGTTCGGCGTTTTAGGACATCTCGATGTAGTTCCAGAAGGAGAAGGCTGGGAAGTTCCACCATACAGCGGACTTGTAAAGGACGGGGAAATCTGGGGAAGAGGGACCCAGGATGACAAAGGTCCTATGATAGCAGCCCTTTACGCTCTGAAGGCTGTAAAAGAGTACGTAAAGAAGCCTTCGAAGAGGATAAGACTGATTTTTGGCACGAACGAAGAATCTGGGTGGGAGTGCATGAAATACTACGTCAAACACGAGGAGATCCCGGACATGTCAGTGACTCCAGATGCTGATTTTCCTGTTATATTTGCAGAGAAAGGTATCGTTAATTACGGGATATCAGCACCCGCGCACAACGGAGGGGAAGGAATATCAGTAGAGGTTCTTTCTGCCGGTGAGGCTCCGAACATGGTTGCATCTTCGGCCAGGGCAGTACTCCGGGGTGTGGATGCCGAGACTTATGAGAAGATTGAAGCCTTTTCGCCGAAAAATGATACAAAACTGAAATTAACCAGATCGGAGGATAAAGTCGAAATCTTGATTACAGGTTCTTCCGCTCATGGGTCGACTCCTTACAAAGGGCAAAGTGCTATAGCTGCTATTGTAGATCTTCTGGCCGATCTTAGACTTGGAGACTCTGAAATCAAAAACTTTCTTACTGCTATAAAGTCCAAGATCGGTTATGAGTTCTATGGTGAATCTCTAGGAATTTCTGGAAAGGATTCTATGTCTGGTGAACTGACTTTGAATGCAGGTACACTAAAACTTCAGGCAGGTGTATTGAAGCTGGTTATCAATATAAGGTATCCGGTTTTCTTCAACGAATCGATGGTTAGATCACAAATAGAAGAAGCCTTCAAAGGATTTCGCGTCGAGACTTTTCATCACCAGAAGCCGCTTTATATCTCTCCAGACTCTGAACTCGTTAAGATGTGCAGAGAGGTGTACAAGGAAGTAACGGGACATGATGAAGAACCAATAGCTATCGGCGGTGGCACTTATGCGCGTGCCGTACCAAACGCAGTGGCTTTCGGAGCGCTTTTTCCTGGAAATTTTGAGATGGCACACCAGCCAAATGAAAGAGTATCGATCGAAGATCTCCTTCTTGTTTCGAGAATATACGCTCAGCTGTTCTTGAGATTCCTTCAGTCATAATCGTTTTAATTGTTTAGATATGATAATCAAGGGATCGAAGAATTTTTTTCGGTCCCTTTGTTATTTGCATGCGTTCAATCAACTACGTTTTTCAACCACTTCCAGGTTAATGTTCTCCTAATTCCCAGGATTGATTTGAAAAGCTCTTCGACCATCATTGCAATGTAAACTAGAGTAAGCGGCCATTTAAGAACGAGACCTGTTATCGCGACAAGGGGAATTCCAACTCCCCATAGTGAGACAATTTCAATTATCATTGCTGCTCTGGAATCACCCCCACTTCTAAGAACCCCCACTATATTTACCGCATTGAACATCTTGATCGGCTGTGAAAGGCCAACAATAATTAGCACAGTGAGAACGGTGTTCTTAAGTGATTGATCTATATTGTAGAGATTCACTATAAATCTTGATAAAAGGATGATAATAAAGCCCGTGGCCACTGCGGTGATGACGGTAAGCTGAAGCAATTTTCTCGCATTGTATTTTGCCTGAGAGAAATTGTTCCTTCCAAGTTCTGCTCCCACCATTACAACCGTCGCCGAGGAAAGTCCACCAAAGATAACAAAACCAAAGTTCTCAATTGTGCTGGAAATATTCCTGGCAGCTATGAATTCTGTGCCCATTCTTGCCATAACCAGAGAATACATTGTAATACCAAGGCTCCACAAGAATTCATTGATGATTACTGGAGTAGCATATTTCATAAGCCTTCTGAAAAATGGAATTTCGAATTTTAAGGCTGATCTAGAAAGCCTTATTGGAGTTTTCTTGCGGTAAACAATACTGACGAATATTGCGAATTCCACAAATCTAGAGAGAAGCGTTGCAAAAGACGCTCCAAAAACCCCTAAAGGTTCAATCGGGCCAAGACCGAAAATCAGAATGTAATTTGCCACCGTATTGATCGAGAGAGCGACAAGACTAACATACATTGGAATTCTAGCCTTTTCCACAGTCCTCAAGGCCATTGCAATAATGAAGGAAAAGGATGTTAGAAATGTGGAGAAAGCGACAGGCCTTGCATATACTGCCCCTGTCTTGACCACTTCGACATCTGTCGTGAAGATCATGAGTATTCTCTCAGGCAAGAAGAAGAGTAGGACAAAGAATAAGGCAGAGGCTCCTATGGTTATATATAGCATGTGTCCAATGGTCTTCTCAATACTCTTCTCG
This sequence comes from Mesotoga sp. HF07.pep.5.2.highcov, assembly GCF_003666285.1. NCBI lineage: Bacteria > Thermotogati > Thermotogota > Thermotogae > Kosmotogales > Kosmotogaceae > Mesotoga > Mesotoga sp. HF07.pep.5.2.highcov. The sequence goes on from NZ_JFHJ01000140.1 coordinate 81,820, forward strand.
TCTCTCTTGCCCCAAAACTGAGCGACAAATATCCCGGCTCCGCTGGACACACCAAATGTAAGTATGTTGAGAATGAATACTACTTGATTGACCAAACCCACTGAAGCTATGGCAGTTGTACCCAGCTGCCCGATCATCAAATTGTCAACGAGATTAAGGCCGGTAGATATAAGGTTCTGAAGAGTAATTGGTACGGCAATGGAGAGCATTCGCTTCGTGAAATCCTTCATAACTACCTCCGATGAGATTAACGCCGTAAAATTATACAGCTATTTCTGAAGATAGGCAATGATGCATGTTGAAGGATTATCGTTGCTAATACTTGCTATAATGAGAATGATAGATACTCGAGAGTGGAAGGGGTGTTCATGTGAAGAAGATAGGGATAATTATTTGTGGGCGTTATCAGAATTGCGGTGGTGGTAAGTGTCTCAGGGCCATGAGAGAACATGTCGGGGGTTTTGCATTATATCCGAAAGATGAAGAACTGCAGCTTGTTGGTTATTCCTACTGTGGAGGATGTCCCGGTGGAAATGTAGAATACGTACCGCAGGAAATGATAAAAAACGGTGCAGAAGTCATACACCTGGCGACGGGAATGGTAGTGGGATATCCACCATGTCCGAGACTGAGTCATTTCAAGGAGTTCATCGAAAGCTATTATGAAGTATCGGTTGTAATCGGCACTCATCCAATTCCCATGAAATATCTCATTGCCCATCAGAAGCTTTCATTCTGGGAAAAAACCGATATGTTTTCTATCGCAGAACACTTGATGAAGGAAGACCCGGCGATAATGAAAGCATATGATTGAGTGTGATAGCTGGGTTCTGTAGTATGGGACACCGGTGAGTGAAATGATCAACAAGAAGAGGGCTTCTCAGTACTTGACTTCCGGATCTCTTTGAGCTCGAATTCTATTCGTAGAATGTCCAAAGAAGACCTGAGAAGAGAGATGTATTACGATATCCAAAACAGAGTTTTCGACAGTGGCATGGATAACCCTTTCAAGGTGTTAGCCTCCCCCAATGAATATGCAAGGAGGTTTTTGGAAGAAAGGAAGCCGCTTTATCCAAAGGCATACTCAAGAGCTTCGGTTACTGGTCGTAAGAGAAGTCTCTATGGACATGAGTGTGTTTCAAAGAGTGCCGCTGCCGGACACTCGATTGTTAATATTAATACCAGCTCTTTTGTATTGCTAAGGGGATCATCGCAATTGGAAACATTGCAGTAGGTGTACTCTTGACTGGCGGTATCTCATTCGGTCTATTTAGCTTTGGCGTTTTCCATTTTGCTTTCCCTAGGAGGAGTATCATCAAGCCTGATGTTTACACTTGGTGGTCTTGCTTTCTCTTTGTATTTTGCGGCTGGAGGTCTCGTTGCTTCCTATGATCTTGCCCTCGGTGGAATGGCTATCGCCAGAAACTACGCGGTTGGAGGCTTTTCAGTGGCAAATGTTGCCATTGGAGAAGACGCCAGAGGAGCTATCACCATCTATTGGCAGACAGGGACTGGTGATTATCTACTTAGATTACCGAAGATAGCCGATCAGACAAAAGACTTTGTGACATCTAGAAAGGTAGAGATAAGCACTCTCTTTGAATGGATAATCAGAACAATCTACTGACATTTCATTCTCCTGGAGAATTTTCAGTATTCGATTTGATCGTGTGAATAGTCTCTTCAGCTAATTACGCATACTTCTTGTGACGTGCAAAAGCGTCGCTATGTGTTGCGAGTTTTCGCTTTCTTGGTTCAACGGTCGGGCCGAAGGATCTTTTGAAATGGATGACATTTCCGAAAGACATTGATGTTAGCTTTGATGTAAACTATTATTTGTTGGTCATGGAGGTGGATCATGATAGAAAGATATGCGCTTTCACCCCTGAAAGACCTCTGGGAGCTTAGAGCCCAATACGAAAGATGGCTTGAAGTGGAGCTGGCTGTAGTTGCGGCCTACGAGAAGACAGGGTTAGTCCCTCAGGGCACGCATGATAAGATTGCATCGTCAGCAAGAGTGGATCTAGACTCAATACTGAAGATTGAAAGCGAAGTTGATCATGATGTAATAGCCTTTATCAAATCAGTGACACAAAATATGGGGGACGAGGCGAGATTCTTCCATCTCGGACTTACTTCTTCCGATGTTGTAGACACAGCGCTTTCACTTGCAATTACGGAGTCGGGAAAGCTCATAATCCATACTTTGGAAAAGCTCTCAGAGGCGTTGAAAGAAAGAGCGGTCGCTTACAAAGATGTTGTTTGCATGGGAAGGACACACGGCGTTCATGCAGAGCCCACTTCGTTTGGTTTAAAGCTTCTATCCTTTTACGTGGAGATAAAGAGGGCAATAGATCGTCTGAAGAAGGCCACGGAGAATTGCGCGGTTGGGAAACTAAGTGGGGCCGTTGGGAACTACGCCAACATTTCACTCGAGATTGAGAGAATTGCTCTTGCGGAACTTGGCTTGAAACCCACTGTTGTTTCTACTCAGGTGATACCGAGAGATGTTCACGCAGATTTTTTTGCGGCGCTGGCAATAGCCGCCTCGTCGATAGAGAGAATGGCAACCGAATTCAGGCATCTTCAGAAGACCGAGGTGCTGGAGGTTCAGGAGCCTTTCAGAGAGGGTCAAAGAGGTTCTTCCGCAATGCCTCACAAGAAGAATCCGATTATTTGCGAAAGACTTACAGGTATGGCAAGAATAGTCAGGAGTTATGTGCTAGCGTCATTAGAGAATATCTCTCTCTGGCATGAAAGAGACATCTCGCATTCCAGTGTAGAGAGGATAATCTTTCCGGACGCCACTATGCTTCTCTATTACATGGCAGAAAGGTCAGCCTATTTGGTTAGCAATCTTGTTGTATATCCAGACAGGATGAGGGAGAACTTCAAGGCCTCTAGAAACCTTGTCTTCTCACAGAGGGTTATGTTGTCACTTGTTGACAGGGGTATGTCCAGGGAAGACGCTTATCAATTAATTCAAAATCTCTCTATGAATTGCTGGGATAATGGACTGGATTTCAAGGAGGTCGTCTTATCAAACGGAGAAATAGCTAAGTATCTTGATTCAGAAGAAGCGTCACGGCTTTTTGAACCTGAGTATTATTTGAGAAACGTCGGCCAAATATTCGAAAGAGCTTTTGATGGAGGTAACTAAGTGAGGAAACTTGCCGTTGTCGGTGCCCAATGGGGCGATGAAGGGAAAGGGAAAGTGGTCAATTACTTTTCCAAGAATTTCGAGTGGATAGTCAGATTTTCTGGGGGAGGAAACGCTGGTCACACGATTTTTGTGGAAGACAAGAAATACGTGAACCATCTTTTGCCTTCGATCAATCCTCGTAGTTGTTCAAAGGGTTTTCTTGGTGCCGGGATGGTGATAGATGTAGAACAGCTGATCGATGAACTCGAAACACTGGAAGCGGACTTTCCAGGTATTTCAAGTAGATTCTATCTTGATCCTGAAGCCTTTATAGTTCTTCCATGGCACAAAGAAGAGGACTTGTTCATAGAAGAGATGCGAAAGGTGCCAATAGGGACTACAGGAAAAGGAATAGGCCCCTCATACACTGACAAGGTCTCTAGGGAGGGGCTGAAGCTCTATGTTCTCTTTGATGAATCACTCTTGAAAGAAAGACTTGAAGCTCTTTATCACATGAAAAGAATGAAATACAACAGGGATTTCACACTTTCATTTGGCGAAATGACGACCTATTTGCTTGGGCTCAAGACTAAGCTCGAAAGGCTCAGCGTCAATTTCACCAGCGCAGTAGACATGTTCAGGGTCTTCAGGAGTACTTCCATACTCTTTGAGGGAGCGCAAGGTGTCCTTCTCGATCTTGATTTCGGGACATACCCGTTTGTCACTTCCGGGGCATGTATGGCTCACGGTGTATCATCGGTGGGTTTTTCGACCTTCGAGCTTGACAACGTGTATGGGGTTCTGAAAGCCTACACGACTCGAGTGGGTTCTGGACCCTTCCCGACCGAAGAGTTCTCTGAAGTGGGGAACCTCGTTCGCGAAAGAGGAAAGGAATACGGTGCAACAACGGGGAGGGCTCGAAGAGTGGGCTGGCTTGACCTTCCGGCACTCAGGTACGCAAGGATAAGGTCAGGCCTGACAGGTTTCGTCATCACTAAGGGCGATGTGTTAAATGGGTTGGATGAAGTCAAGGTTTGCGTGGCTTATGATGTTGAGGGTGCGGTTAAGGAAATGCCTTCAACTTCATATGATTTCTTCAAGGCAAGACCGATTTATGAAACTGTTAGCGGCTGGCCTTCCACGGATCATATTAACTTTTTGAAATACATGACCTTCATTGAAAGAGAAACCGGTGTGGAGATAGACTACATATCGTACGGTCCTAGAACAGAGGAAATGAAGACTAGAAACGACCTTATAATGAATATTTAGAAGGCAACTGGGAATGAGGTGAGGCAGAGTATGGAAATAAGACTGACGAACACCATGTCAAGAAGGAAAGAGATCTTCAAGCCTTTGAAGATAGGCGAGGTGGGAATATATACGTGTGGACTGACAGTATATAATTTTGCCCATATTGGCAATCTTAGAGCTTACGTCTTTGCCGATACCCTCAAAAGGATGTTTCTTTTCAATGGCTATAAAGTAAGACACGTAATGAACATAACTGATGTTGGCCATCTTACGGGAGACGAAGACGAAGGCGAAGACAAGATGGAAGCCGGTGCAAGACGTGAGGGAAAGACAGTGTGGGAAATCGTTGATTTCTATACGAAGGCTTTCTTCAAAGATCTAGAAAGATTGAGGATCATTCTTCCAACTGTTACATGCAGGGCGACCGAGCACGTGCAAGATATGATAGACATGATCCGAAAAATTGAAGCCAACGGCTACACCTACATAGCCGGCGGTAATGTCTACTTCGATACTTCAAAGGTTCCCGACTATGGAAAACTAGCAAGGCTCCAACTTGATGAAGAGAAAATTCGTTCAAGGGTTGAGAGCGACCCCTTCAAGAAAAACCCCTTTGATTTCGTTTTGTGGTTCACTCGATATAAATATGAAAACCACGCAATGCAGTGGGATTCACCATGGGGTAGGGGCTTTCCCGGATGGCACATTGAATGTTCCGCGATGGCTTCAAAGTATCTTGGAGAGAGATTTGACATACACACAGGCGGTATAGATCACATTCCAGTTCATCATACGAATGAAATCGCTCAGAGTGAGGCGGCTTTCGGACATGAATGGGTGAACTTCTGGTTGCATTCGGAGTTTCTCGTCATTGGGGAAGGGGAAAAAATGTCTAAATCGCTTGGAAACTTCATTACTCTTCAGACTCTTATTGACAGGGGGTACGAGCCTGCAGATTATCGCTACTATCTTCTCGGCGCCCATTACAAGAAGCAGCTGACCTTTACAATGGAAGCTCTCGATGGCGCGAAGAGCGCCATGAAAAAACTCATCACTAGAATTGAGGAGCTAAAGGAATTAAATGAGTCAGAAACCAGACCCGATGGTGATCTTATGAATGAATTTCATGAGGCCATAAATGATGATCTGAATACTCCAAAGGCCCTCGCCGTTCTTTGGAAAGTCGTCGATAGCGAAGATCTTCGACCTGGTGAAAAGCTCTCCCTAATCGACAGATTTGACGAAGTTCTTGGCCTTGGCCTCTCTGAGGTCGAAAGCAAGACCATTCCAGAAGAAATTATCGAATTGGCCAATGAGAGAGATGCTGCTCGAAAGGAAAGGAATTGGGAGAAGGCCGATGAGCTTAGACAGTTGATCTCAGAAAAGGGATATGAAGTACTCGATGAGAGAGATGGGTATAAGATAAGAAGAAGGTAATCAAAAACTCCTTTCTCCCGCTACGAGCGTTGAATTATATGGATACTTCCTGAAATTGGGATTTCCCGATTTGCTCTCTATGTAAGAAGGATAACCTCATTACTTGAATCTAAACAGAAAAAATCCTTTCCAAAAATTCGAAGGTCTTTTCTTCGTTGTTTTTTATGCAGCAAAAGTATCTAAATTCAAAACCGAAGAGTTCCTTGAAGATTAAGAAAAAGCATGCGGAGAAAAAACGCAGGATGCGGGGCTGTTTAATCAAACAACGAGTGATAGTTGCCTTATTTACGGATAATTTATCTCGGCTTAACTCTTTCATGCCCAATGACGGTTACACTATTTGTGAAAGAAGTAACAACAAAGGAGGAAATAGTATGCCAGATGCAAGTTTCAGAGTAAAGGCAATTTCAGAAAGTGCAGCCAGAGTATCGGTAAAGGCAAGAAACTTCACTATGATCGTTGACGAGCCACCCAATCTCGGCGGAGAGGATAAGGGTGCCAATCCAGTGGAATACGTTCTCGCCGCACTGGCCGGTTGTCTGAATGTAGTAGGACATCTCGTTGCAGATGAGATGGGTTTCAAGATAAGAAGATTGGAGATAGACGTCTATGGCCCGTTGAATCCGGCAAGGCTTAATGGGAAGTCCTACGAAGACAGGGCCGGTTATAAGGAAATTATAGCCGAAATGAAAGTCGATACGGATGCCGAAGAAGAAACCCTGGAAAAGTGGGTAAAGTCCGTAGAGGATCGATGTCCGGTTTCCGACAATCTTGGTAATCCAACACCAGTTAAGGTCATTGCTAAGGAACTCTAAGAGACTTAGTTTAAAAAAGGGCTCCCTTCAGGGAGCCCTTTTAATTGATCCTATTCCGGAAATTCTATTATTGGAAAAAAGTGTAAGGGATTAGTGAGTTCGTAACTACCACTGCTGAGATAAGATAAAGTTTCCGCGTAATCAAGAGGGGGGTTCCAGGCGTGATACTGGTCGGATTTCTGATACCCGTAATAACCAATTAGGTCTCCCTTGTCTATCTCCTCGTTTCCGTTGAAATCTCTCCATACCCTTATCTTTATGTCGTTTTCGGTGAGTCCATCGAATAGAAAGGATCCGTCCGGATTGACTTCGGTCTCCCTAATGACTTCGCCCGAGGTGGACAAGATCTGAACCAATAGTGGCCTGCGTTCTTCCTCGTAGGTAAGAAGAGAATCATATGCCTGAACTAGTCCGAAGCCATAGTACTGATCCCATCCCGGTTCTCCTAGATCAAGGGCCGTTTCTCTCAGGATCTTCCTTATTATCTCCTCACCCGAGTCGTCCTTGCCCGCATATCCTTTTGCCATAAGAAGTGCTGCAAGCCCTGTAACATGTGGCGCCGCCATGGATGTTCCAGCCATGTATGAGTATGTATTCCCCTTAATCGCTGAGTATCCTGTACTAAGTATCTGAACGCTGCTTGATCCGCCCGGGGCGACAAGATCAAGGTGTGATCCATAGTTTGAGTAATTCGCCCTTTGCATAGTATTGTCGACTGCTCCGACTGATATCACTTCTTCGTAAGAAGCCGGATAGTATGGGCTTGAGGAACTGTAATTGCCTGAGGCGGCGATCATTAAAACTTCATTTTCCGATGCATATTGAACGGCTGCCGCTACAACCGAAGAGTCCGGCCCTGCAAGGCTCATGTTAATTATCTTTGCGCCGTGCTCAACTGCGAAGATTATGCTGCTTGCAAGTATTCCTGCTGTCGTTTCCTTTCCAGCTTCGAAAATCTTGATTGGCATGATAGCACGATACTCTCCCCATGTCATCCCCGAAACGCCCAAAAAATTGTTTGTTTTTGCAGCAATCGTTCCTATCACATGTGTCCCGTGGGATTGAACGGGGTCATAATCTGTAGGGTCGTCATCATTGTTTATTAGGTCGTATCCCGGAAGAAAGATACCTTGCAAATCTGGATGATCCAGTCTAGCACCGGAGTCTATTATAGCTACAACGACAGTGGAAGAACCCTTTGCAATTGTCCAGGCCTGAGGCATCTGAATCATCGGATAGTTCCATTGCTTCGGATATTGCGGATCGTTGGGGACACTCTCCTCGGATTGAAGAGTGAAGATCTTCTCAGGCTCGACTGACTTGACTCCTTCAATTCCAGACAGCGAAGATGGATCGTTTGTCTTCACAACGGCATAACCAACAGAACCGTCTCTTGAAAAGAACTCATCGAGGATCTCTACTCCAGAAACGCCCGATATTATTGTTGAATCAAACCCTCTATCGAAGAGGACAATAAATTGATTACTCATGAAACCCTGCTCTATGTCTTTACTGGAAAATATGGGAGTGTATGCTGCAGTTCTTTGAAAACTATTGCGAGCTGAGGTTTCTGGAAAGTAAGGAACGACCTGGCCTGAAAGAGAGTAGTAAACCTCAGGTTTAATGCATCCAGTGAGAGAGAAACAAAGAACCACAAAAAGAGCTGTTATAAGCGTTAAGACTTTAATAAGCCGCATCTTGAACCTCCGGATCTAGATGGAATGATTGTACCATCATCGCAAGAGTTTTCGTGTTATTCATTTTTGATGAAATGGATCCGGTCTGTAAATCGGTACGGACAAGAGCGACGAATGGAAACATGCAAAAACAAGAGCGACCCGTAGGTCGCTCTCTTCGAAAAGGGTCTCAAGCCTTCTTTTCAAGTTCAGACGTACAGTTGGGACACCTTATTGCATCGATCGGAATCGAAGTGTGACAGAAAGGACAGATCTTCGTCGTTGGCGCTGCCGCTGCCTCTTCCTTCTTCTGCCTTTCCCGTATCTTGTTAATGAGCCTCACAATCATAAAGATTACAAACGCAAGGATCAGGAAATTTATGACTGCGTTGATGAAAAGGCCGATGTTCAGAGTTGCGGCACCTGCTTCTTTTGCTTCTGCGAGAGTTGCGTAGCTTCCTCCGGAGAGACTGATGAATATGTTTGCAAAGTCAATCCCACCAAGGAATAGGCTGACAATAGGCATGATAATGTCTTCGACCAGCGATTTGACAATGACCTGAAACGCACCGCCGATAATGATTCCGACCGCAAGATCAATCACATTACCACGACTAATGAACTTCTTGAATTCCTTCCACACACCACTCACCCCCCTCTACAATACGCACGTTATGAAAAGATTATGATCATGTATCGTTCTATAATCAAGGATTTGAAACACAATCAAAGAGCGATTACCGATTTGATTACTGAGTTTCATCCTTAAAAAGAAAAAGATCGTTGCTTTGTTTTCGAAGAGATGATCTTCTGTGCTACATCAGAACGCAACAGCCTGTCCATCTCTTCTGGGATCGGCTCCGCCAAAAAGAATGCCTATATCTCTGTTGAAAAGCACTGCATGAACCCCTCCAAAATAAGGATCATAATCATTCCTTATTGATATCTCATGACCCATTTGGATCAGTTTGCTGTAAGCATTTATTGAGATGCGGCCTTCAATGTAAAATGGCCCAGACTGAGATCTGAAGACTCTAGGGGCCAGAATCGCTTGTTGAACAGTCATCCCGTGATCAATGATATTGCTAATTGTCTGGGCCACAGTGGTAATAATTCTTGTGGCACCCGGAGCGCCAATCGTCATATATGGTCTTCCCTCAGGGTCCAAAACCAGAGTGGGGCTCATGCTGCTAAGAGGTCGTTTGCCTGGTTCAACTGAATTGACGGAACCTGGGGTCTTAACGAAATCGTCCATGTGATTGTTTAACAGAATGCCGGTTCCAGGAACAACGACACCTGACCCGAAGAAGTAGTTAATCGATTTGGTTATCGCAACCATGTTTCCTTCTTTGTCCATTACGGAAAGATGCGTGGTGCTGCCGCTCTCAAACTGCCAGGGATCTCCGGCCTCCACCGATTCGATTGGTCTGTTCATATCAATCTTGTCGGCCAGCAGTTTCGCATAATCTTTTGAAGTTAGGCCCTCAAGGGGTACTTCTGCAAAGTCGGTATCGGCCATGTATTTGGCCCTGTCGGCAAATACCAGCTTCATTGCTTCAGACCAAATGTGCAGAGTCTCAGCGGTATTGTCTCCGAGTGATTCAAGATCGAAGTTCTCCATAATGTTTAGCAGTTCGATAACGTGAGTTCCACCCGAACTGGCGGGAGGCACCGAAAGAATTGTATAGTCGCGATAACTTCCGCAAACTGGTTTCCGGATCTTCACTTCGTAATTTGAAAGGTCTTCTAGAGTCATAACTCCGCCACGTTTTTGAACCTCGGCGACGATCTTCTCGGCAATTTCACCGGTGTAGAATGCATCTTTTCCTTTCTCGGCGATTAGCTCGAGAGTGTTGGCCAAATCATTCAGAACAATAGTCTCACCTATTTCATAGGGTATGCCGCCATACTTAAGGTAGATATCGGCGCCGTTTTCCATCATCATTATCTTTTCGTAGTTGTCATTGATAATCGAGAACAAGTTGGTTGTTACCGGAATTCCCTTCTTCGCCCAGTCTATAGCCGGTTTTATAACTTGCTCGCGGGAGAGCGTTCCATAGTGCTCAAGCGCATATAGAAGCCCGGCCACTTCACCGGGTACTCCTATGGCTTTTCCACCAACAGTACTTTCATAGTTAATGGGACGATTGTTCTCGTCGAGATTAAAGAATGAAGGACTCGTTGCTCCTGGTGCAGTTTCTCTGAAGTCTATGACGACAGCATCATCCATGTCAGCCAGCTGGATGATCATGAATCCGCCGCCCCCTATTCCTGATGCGTTAGGTTCCAGAACACCCAGCGCAAATGCAGTGGCGATCGCTGCATCAACCGCATTCCCACCCATTTCTAGAATTGCAACACCGACTTGTGAGGCCTCAGGCTTTGCTGCCGCCACAACTCCGTTTCTGCCCTCTGCATCTCTTCCATAAAGATTGATTGGATTTGAAGCCATGAGAGTTCCGGCAGCTACTATGATGGTAAGTACAAATACAATTCTCTTCATTATTGACCTCCTAATTTAAGCTTAAGAGCTTCATAATCACTAGTTTAGCACTTTCATCCGACGGAACCTTTCCAGCCAGAGAGTCTAGTTGCTCATTGCGATATGACTTATATACCCTTTCAGGGGAAAAGACCATTTATCTAGTATAATTTGTTAGGTGGACACTATGGATGAGATCATAAACTTCATAAGAGATTCTGTTACGAAATATGGTTATAAGGGAGCTGTGATAGGTATCAGCGGAGGAATCGATTCTGCCGTTGTTGGAAAACTTGCCGTCGAAGCTCTTGGAAAGGAGAAGATATTCGGGCTACTCATGCCAGAACGCGACTCTTCAAGAGATACGATTAAGGATTCGAAGCTCGTCGCAAAGTTTCTTGGGATAGACTTCAAAGTCAAAAACATAAGCTCAGCTCTCAGAGCGATTGGCTCTTATAAGCTTCAGCCTCCCGCATTCTTAATCCCTCAGACAATTAAGGAGAAGTATGTTAAACACAAGTGGGAGGAGCTGTCTTCTGACCCATTTCTTGACGATCTTTGTAATGAAGGAAACGATGAATTCAGAAGGGGACTGGCCTATTATAGATCGAAGCACAGAGTAAGGATGATCTCCCTTTACCTTGAAGCTGAAAAACGAGGATACGCGGTGCTGGGAACCACCAACAAGACCGAGCTGTTATGTGGGCTTTATGTGAAATGGGGAGACGATTCAAGCGATATTGAGCCAATAAGGCATTTGTTTAAAACCGAAGTAATCGAACTAGCAGGGCAATTGCAAATTCCAAGCAGGATAATAGAAAAACCTCCAAGTCCAGATCTCATACCTGGTGTTACTGACGAAAATGTTTTTGGAGTGACGATTGACGATCTGGACAAATCTCTTCGGCGTATTGAAGGAGGAGAAGTTCTAGACCCCCATGATACGAAATCCACGAGGGTCCTGAGAATACTTGAATCAGCCAGGTATCGAGAACTAAGAAATCTAGCTATTTCTAGGAATCACTAAGCGTCTTTAGACCGTTGCTCCACGAAATACTCATGAGATTCACAACTACTCGTTCCAGTTGCTGGTCGGCAAATTCCGGAAAGTCTGTGAACACTTGTTTTTTTGCCTCTCCCGGTCCGACACTCAATCCCTCAAGTTCTTTTTCTGCAACGTAAAGCTCTTTACCCATAGGATCTATGAGCCTGAACGATATATGAATTCCCTTGATCGTTCCGAGGTCGGAATTGTTCATAATCCGTAGGACAACCGCTTTCTTTTTGCTGAAAGTTCCCACCTTTTCTATGCTCGATTGAATAACTACTTCGCGATGAAGAGAGTCGGTTGTCTTTCTGTCCTTTGAAAGGTAAAGGTCGGCAGCCTGAGGTATAGAGTCTTCAAGGTCTAGATCCGAAACAGTGATTTCTTCTCCCAGTGGTTCGGGAAGAGACTCGTTTTTCGTTTCAAAGCTCTCCAATGATTTGTACAGTTGATACAGGTCCCAAAGGTTGTCGGTGAAGACCCTGTGTTTTCTAAGTTCTTCCACAACTATTCCTGTACTAAGAGAATCTAAGTCGATCTTTGCGTTCTCCCTGCGGATTTTCGCGCCATCCTGGCCAAAATATACACTGGAAAGAACAAACCATTCATCTGGCAACGGAAAGATCAATCTCCCAGTATGCGCTTCCTTCGAGGAGAACTCTATTGTATTCACAATAATTGGAACAACGAAATTCGTATCCCTTTTTGCAGGTATCTTTGACGCTTCTCCATCTGACACAATTCTCAGAGTTTTGCCGAGCGTTCTCGACTCGAAGGCCCAAAGAGCAACCGAATCTTCAAATAACTTGTCTTCAACTATCTTGACGCCATGAAGCTTAACCCCGCTAAGGTCAAGCTTGCTCTTTGTGAGAGAGAACTTTGATGATTCCATTTTGACTTCGATAACAGCCATGAGACGGCCCCTGTACTTCGCAAATACTGGATCGGAAGGAAATGTGAGCGTTATTCCGTCATGTTTTGATTCCTCAATAATCACTGAACCGGCATCGCTTATAAGAAAAGCCGAGTACCCCATTGTCTTCATGTTGATTCCCCCTTTCTTTTTGCTATCTCCGATAAAAGCATTATACCTTATACATTCGTCATCTCTTAAGCAAAGTTAACTAAAGGGCAGCTACCGAGTTTTCTCGAGTGAACGCCCTTCCGCCGTGGTCAAAACTAGGAGAAAACTCGGAAATATAACTGAAAACGGACCTAAATCAGATTTCATCGAAACCAATTGATTATGAGAAAATCACATGAAATGATCTCGACGGATTTCTCTTATTGGAACCTGAAAAGAATAAGCTCTTTTCGGCTCCCGAAGCTCTTTTATCTGTAAGTGTTTTGATGAATTGAGAGCCTTCCTCTTAACCTCCAGATGTAGCTTTTGAATCGTTGAAGAAAGATAAAGAAAAGGGTTTCCCCCTTTCTTTCGTAGTTTTTCACCTGGATCGTTATAAAAAGCCAGGTCTTATATCAAGGTTTAGCATCCAACTCGAAATAGAACCCAAAACCAGAGTCGCTGTGCTGAATTCCTATCTTCGGGAAAACATCTCCCAAGCCCAGGGTAGAACCTACGTTCACAAACATGTACAGCGCAGAGTGATCAAGGCTGGTATTGGTTCCACTAACTTCGACCCCGATCCCAATCTCTTTCAGGAAGAACATGGGACTCCATCCCCAGTCGATTCGATACAGAAGCTGAGCGCCGTTTGCATACCAGTAAAAATCGTCGAAGAAACCCACACCAAGATTGATAGAAGTCCCCAAAGTCGGGGCAAAACCGGCATCAAGAGAGAGCAGTGGAGTGATCTCCCCATCAGAGAGTTTTATGCCGGGTTCCAGAGAGATCGCGAAGAGATTTCCTTTCAAACTCAAAGGAACTGAAGTTGTCATTCCCCCTGATGTGTCAAATCCAATGTGCGCGTATGATCTAAATCTCGTGGAGGGGTTCAAAGGCATCTGGAAGAGTTCAGAAGATAGCTCTGCAGTTGCCACAGGAACGTTGGGAGTGCCTAAGTTTACTTTCAGAGAGACATTTACTCCTTCCAAGAACTGCCCGGTATACTCCCCCTGGAAGGAAAGCTTGTTGGTACCAAAAGTGAATAGAGGCTTCAGCTCCATAGAGTGCTTCGAATCATGTGAAAGGTGAACGGTAAGTAATCCTAGGGAAATGTTTTCGCCATCATATGATACAAACGGCGCTCTTAGGACGGGATTCAAAAAATGAAGGAAGGACTTCTTCAGGTAGTCCCCAACCGTGTACTCTACTTGTAAAGGCTCAAAGTCATCAGACTCGACTGCTGTCACGACATATGGGGTACTCTCAAAATCGAAAGCAAAAACAGACATACCCTTTTCTCTACGAGAGTGTCCGAACCCGTAGACTTTGGAGTCTAGAACGACTGCTTTTTCAAGATTTGCACCGTGAGTAAGCCTAGAGATCTGCAAAGACTCTAAATCTACTGCGAAGGCATCCATGAACCCTTCCTCATAGGCAGCAGTGAAGACCACTTTGCCTTCATAATAGTCAATCCCTCTTCCTTTTAGGTATGGATCATCGAGAATTACTCTGAACTCGCCTTCTTTGAAAGTTGCTATGGCTCCATTAATACCGCTGCTGGATAGCATCATTATCAGACTTCCATCTTCAAGGATGAGCATATCTTTGACAACCCATGGGATTCTGATAAGTTGCATTTCATCAAAAAAGATCGTTGAAATCTCTGTCTTTGCATCATAAACTGCTTTGATCAGTCTTCCATTGTAGATTTCAAATGCGGTAATCATACCTTTGTCGAGAAGTCTAACAGATAGAGGCAGCTTGTGAGACCATATCTCTCTTGACGTTGTGTTTCTTTCAGTAACAGACGTCATCAAGTAGATGTTTCCTTCGTGCCATTTCAAAGTCAGTGCTCCAAAATCGGAAAGCCTTCGGGAAAAGCCCCCATCGACGTACTCTTCGATCCCGCGTTCCACAGAACCGTTCCAGGAAGTAGCTTCCCCAAAAATCGAATAAGAGAAGATTACACCATTTGCCGTCTTTGCAATATCATAGATCTGCCCGTTCTCAATTGTCCTGACTTCCGTAAGAGTGGCATACTTTGTTGCTCTCAACTCGGTCTCTTCTTTCCAGTCTAAATAGAGATTGTCGAGAGTTTCACCAAATGCAATCCTTGAGGCGTTTATGGGACCGATAATGGGAAGTCTTCCGGAAACTTCTTTGTGAAATTGCTTAACGGATTCTATTCCAAATCTTTTCACAAGATAATCATAGAAAGTGGCCAAATAATTGTAATAAAGCGCCCCTCCTCGGTAATCTTTGCCAGATACGGATAGCGCATAATCAAGACCGGGAAAAGAGTTTGATTTCGAATTCTGATAAGTCATTTCCCTTCCCCACATTGGATTGTTCAATCTGCCTTCGGAGAAGAAGTTAGACGATTCTGCAAAAAGCGTCACTCCTTCTACGAATGGTGAAAGCTGCTGAGGTGAAAGCATTTCCGTTCCAAAAATCACCCTGGAGACAAAGGCTGGAAAACCCGTTGTGTAGGTCAGGTGAGCAATATGTGTGAACTCATGCATAAGAAGCAGCCTGTAATGGTTCGATCCATTCATTCTAGTCGAAAGCATTGTATCGGCAGGCCACACGAAGATCTGAATAGTCTTGTGATTGTGAGGTTGAGCCAGACCGTTTGTGTTCGCTCCGAAGTCGGCTAGAACAATGTTTATCCTGCCAGGATCGTTGCCGATTAGTTCAATGGCTTTTGATCTTATCGATTCGAATGTATTACCTACATTAACGGCAACTTCCTCATATCCTCGGGATAGTAAATGTCAGCATTTGGGAATTCAAGAACACAATTAGCCATTAAGGTGGCCGTGATAAGAGTGATAATTGCAAAGAATGGTAAAGATTTCCTCATTTTATACCTCCCGCCTCAGACCATCGATGAAGGACTATTCCCCAAGATGAAGCTACAAACCAAACGTCTCCTCAAAAACGCGTTTAACCTTTCTTTCATTCAAATCCGTTCTGAAAGTCAGCTTAATCTTGCCTTCATTCCATACGATTTTGATTACTGTGCTATCGGAAGAAGTTCCCTGAGAAGAATTCGTATTGCTGGAGACCTTGATTTTTCTGAGTGATTCTTTTGGAATAAAGAGATTACCAGGTGTTTCATTCAAGATCTCCTCTTTTGTCTTCTCGTTGTATCTGTCAAGCAGGGAATAGCCTGACGACATCACAGATGCCATCTTCTTAAAGAACCCTTCCTTCCGCTCTTCAGAGGCATCCTTTGCTTTTTTAATGGCTTCATTCGTTAGTTCTCTGGTCAACTGCACCAACATGATTCCCTCTGGAATTAAAACAACATCGTACACCTTACTTCCAAAGAGTCCTGTAGAGCCCCCGGGAAAAAGCGCCAAAACGTTGTCCATAAAGAAACCCTCCAAATGAAAAGTCTGCTTACAGTTACGTTATATTCTAACACTGATGAGCTGTCTTACCGCAAATCGATAGCCAGTTTGATGCATAATATTGTTGCAGAGACTCAAAAACCCAAGGAGGTTTCTATGTGGGCATTTCTTGATGGTGAATTTGTTCAGGAAAAGGAAAGGCTTGTTCAGCTGGAGAACCGCGGACTGACTTTTGCAGACGGTCTCTTTGAGGTTATTAGAACACTGGAAGGGAGAATACTGTTCTTTGAGGATCATTATTCAAGGATGAAAAAAAGTGCCGAATTCTTCAATATTGAAATGCGATTCCCTTCTGAAGAGGCAAGGAGGATTGCAGTTGAGTTAGTCAAAAGAAATGGTATAGAAGACGGGGAATTATATATCGAACTCACTAGGGGCACCGACCCTCACAGAGATCACAGATACCCGCCGAAAGAAACCAGGAGCACGTTTTTCATGCTTGCACTTCCTCTAAGAAAGATAGATTCTACTAGCTGGAGAGATGGAGTCAAGCTTCTTACATATCCCGACTTGCGCCACGGACTCTGTGAACACAAAACGATAAACTTATTACCAAATGTTCTTGCCAAGAATTTTGCGTACGCCAGAGGAGGTTATGAAGCTCTGATGTTCAGAAAGTCAAACGGAAAAAAGTACGCTACCGAAGGTGGAAGCTCAAATTACTTCTTTGTGAAAGACGGCGTCTTCTACACTCCCGAGGTTGACAATATTCTTTCCGGCATCACAAGAGGGAAGGTGATCTCTCTTGTCGAGGATCTTGGTTATGAGGTCGTTGAAAAGCGCATCGCCTTGGAAGAGTTCTTCAATGCAGAGGAAGTCTTCCTTGCCAGCACAGTTTCTCGTGTTATGCCCGTTAGGGCTATAGATGATGTCTCCTTCGAAGTATGCGGCAAGCATACTGCTAAGGTCATGAGAGCTTATGAGGATCTCTTTTTCTCTGCCAGATGAACGATTCGGTTCGAATTTTCGATTAAAGTAAACAATAGGTGTAAATTCCGCTTACTGGCCTTTCGTAAGCTAAGCCAGTATATAATTGCATAAATCTGTCATGTTCCACATCATCTTTCTTGGAGGTGTCACGCGATGAAGAAACTCTTTGTCTGTATGCTCGTTCTTTTTTTCTCGGGTCTGTCTTTGGCGCAGATTTCCGCAGAAGAAGCGATACCAGTAATTGAATCTAGAGGGATTTTGACTTCAGTTGACGAGTCACCACTAACTTTCACAGAGTTTAAGGCGGCTATTGAAAAGGCCTTCCCTGGTAAGGAAGAAATCATTAAGGGGAAGGGTGAAGTTTCAAGAGCGGATTTTGCAGTTGCAATGGTTGAAGTTCTTGGACTGCAGTCCGAAGCAGAGGCATTTGACGAGATTTGTACGACTGCTCTCGATGAGTGGGAAGCTCCGGAGGAAGCTTGGGGAGCGCTTACCGTTGCTTACAGAAGCAACCGCCAGCTTCTTGACTTCAGGTACGGCCATGTGATCGAGGCCAGTTCGCCAATCACTAGGAAAGAGGCGGCAATATCCATTTATATGGCAATAAATCCACCCGCGAAGGGTGGTACGGCCACTACAGCTGTTACTGCAGATGCGCCCGGTTTCAACACGCTGTTTACTTCTGCGGGTTTGACATGGACAATCTGTAATATCATCGGCGATGGAGTCACCGGCACAGATAAGGATGGGTTCTATTTCCCCAGGATGATAAAGAGAATGCCGTCTCTTGAGAACGGTCTAATGGTAATAAATGAAGATGGTTCTCTCACCATAACTTATGAACTGAGAAAGGGTATGAAGTGGCATGATGGAGAACCCGTTACTGCTCACGATGCGAAATTCCAGTGGGAAGTAATGAACAGTGGTGCTCCTGTTACGACGAACTACTTCGAAAGTTCCGTTTCGGAAGTAGAAGTTATCGACGATTACACATACTCTATCACTCTTCCAGAACCTCTGAGTAATGCAGAGCTAGGTTCTTCTGTTTACGCTTACTACTTTGGATGGTTCCAACTCCCCGAACACGTTTTCAGAGATAGTTACGAGGAAGCGAAGCATTCTGGAAGCTGGGACAGTTTCGTGGAAAATGCGACAAAGAATCCGATTATGACAGGACCGTACAAGCTAAAAGAATACGTGGAAGGCCAGTATGTGATAATGGAAGCTTTTGATGAGTACTACATGGGTAGACCGAACATCGACCAGTTGGTTATGAGAATTATTCCAGACATGGATGTCGTATTCGCATCCACACTTAATGGGGAAATCGATTTCGGAAGATACACTCTAACTCTAAAACAATCAGTGCAGCTTGAGAATGAACGAGCAGATATGTTCAACGTTTTCTACACACCAAACATTGCTTATGATAACCTGAATCTGAATTTGAGAGATCCAGAGGATACATCTAAGCCACATCCGATCTTTGGAGACAAGAGAGTAAGGCAGGCCGTTCTCTATGGTCTAAATAGAGAACAGATAAGCAATGTAGTCTACGCAGGCCTTGCCGAAGTCGTAGATACCTGGATAACCGATCTGCACCAGATGAGAGATGCTCTCAAGAGCCCGGAGGTTAAGCACTACGAGTACAACCCCGCGAAAGCCAAAGCTCTTCTCGAAGAGGCAGGCTGGAAGCTTAACAGTAAAGGCATATACGAAAAGGACGGAACGCCTCTGAAGTTTAGCCTTTCTCTCGCCTCTGGCAGCGGCGATTACCAGATGATGGCCCAGATGATCCAGGGAATGTTGAAGCAAATTGGAATGGAAGTAGAAATTGAGGTGATGCCAGCGCTGGTAATCTGGACCGAGATATTCCCCTATGGGGATTTTGATGCACATATCTCAGGCTGGGGGTATGGAGTCAGCGACGAAGCGGCGAATTATTGGACCACTGATCAGATACCCTCTGAAGAGAATTATTGGGGAGGAATGAACTTCACCGGCTGGGCAAATGCGGAAAACGATGAAATAGTCAACGCAGCCGCCAGGGAGCTCGATCCGGAAAAGAAGCTGGCACTCTATGAAAAGCACTTCGCGCTTTGGACCGAGGAACTCCCTGTTCTACCCCTGGTTGTTGCGCCGACACCCCATTTTGCAAAGAAATACATTAAGAGCTTCAATTCCGGCTACGACAACGGTTTGGGCTGGATAATTCAGAACTGGTACATTGACGAGCAATAAGAATCTTTGGGGGAGAAGAGGATCTTCTCCCCCATCTTCATTTTCATAATTTCGGAGGTTTAGATATGAAGTTCATCGAGCTTATCGATTCTGTTCCCGATTATAAGGAGTTTTTCACCGTTGAGGAGATGGATCGGCGATCTCTAGAGCTGGCAAAGAGATATCCTGGAAAAGTCAAAGTTTACGAAGCAGGAAAATCACGCGGAGAAAATCCAATCTACGTACTTGAAATTGGCAGCGGAAAGAAGAATGCTCTTCTCTTTGGCTGTCCGCACCCTAACGAACCGATTGGCGCAATGATGCTGGACTTCCTAAGTGAAAGACTTGCCAGCGACGATACCTTTCGGGATCAGTTTGACTACACCTGGCATTTGATTAAGGTAATAGATGTTGACGGTACTAAATTGAATGAAGGTTGGTTCAAGGATTCTTCATCCATAAGGAAATACGCAGCCAACTTCTACAGACCGCCCGGTCATGAGCAAGTTGAATGGACCTTCCCGGTCGACTATGAAACGCTTCACTTTCACTCGCCTTTACCAGAGACGCAAGTGCTCATGAAACTTATCGAGGAGAAGAAACCCGAGTTCATGTATTCTCTTCACAATTCTGGTTTTGGAGGCGTCTATTATTATGTGAGTGACGCAGTTCCAGAACTCTACGAGACTTTCAGGAAACTTCCCGGTTTGTTTGATTTACCGCTTTCTCTTGGAGAGCCCGAAGCACCTTTTTTGGAGCAGCTTGAACCAGCCGTTTTCAAGCTTTTCGGAATGGCTCAAGAGTACGATTATCTGAAGAAGAATCTTGGTCCCGACAAGGACCCGGCAGAGGTCATCAAGGCCGGGACTAGTTCTGATGATTTTGCTTCATCCGTAGCCGATACGTTTTCCTTAGTTTGTGAGATGCCATATTACTATGATTCAAGGGTAGAAGACATGTCTGAAGCCGATATTACGAGGAAGGAAGCGCAGAGATTCAATTATCAAAGGTCCGTTGAGAATTTTGAGTTCGTCAGCGAAGTGATGAAAGCAGTTGAACCATATGTTATTGACAGAAATTCCCCGTTCTACAGGGTCTTCAAGAATGTTCTTGAAACCTATCCCGATCAAATGCAGGCGCAGAAGAACTGGATTGAAAACGATCCGTCTCTGGAGAGAAAGGCAAGTGTGGCAGAGGTCTTTGATAATAAGATAGTCAGCCAGTTCTATCAATCATTGATGCTCGGGATGCTAAGAAGGCTATTAAGAGAAAACGACAATGGATCTAAGGAGCTAGCGGCGATCTCCAAGATGGCAGATGAGGCATTTGAGAGAAAAATGGAGTATCTTGAAAACAATCTGAACTACACTGCAGTCCCCATAAAGAGCCTTGTCAGTGTTCAGTTGATTGCAGGTTTGAACGTCGCCGACTATATTCAGAGAAGGGAAAGCTAGAAGTCGTGAAGGTGTATTTTCTAAAGAGGTTTCTTGAACTTATCCCGATTTTCTTCGCAATCTCAATAATAATATTCGTCATAATGAACTCAATGCCAGGTGACCCACTACTGCAAATGAGAATGCAAAACCCTCGTGCAATGACCAATGACCCCGAAAGAATGAAGGAACTCAGAGAGTACTATCATCTTGATGACCCTCTTCCGGTTAAGTACTTTACCTGGTTGAAGAGTGTTCTAACCGGTGACCTGGGTTATTCAAGTATGTACAAGTCTCCTGTAATAGATCTGATTGCTTCACGTTTGCCCAACACGCTAGTGCTCACGATCACTGCCTGGCTAATCGGGCTTGTATTTGCACTTCCAATAGGCATTATTTCAGCCGTTAAAAAGTATTCGACCTTCGACTACGCAACCACCATATTTGCTTTTATCGGCATTTCATTGCCGGGCTTCTGGTTTGCTTTGATCGCAATCATTATCTTCAGTGTTAATTTAGGCTGGTTCCCCGTTTCGGGTATGGCAACCTATGGAATAACCGGTTTTTGGAATATCTTTGCAGACAGAGTGAGACACCTTGTGCTGCCTGCCTTTGTATTGGGATTGGTTCAGGTGGCATCATGGGTAAGATACATCAGGACGTCGCTGCTCGAAGTTCTCGATCAAGACTATGTAAGAACTGCTTACGCTAAGGGAGTGCCCGACAGAAAAGTAATCATTAAACATGCGCTGAAAAATGCG
This sequence comes from Mesotoga sp. HF07.pep.5.2.highcov, assembly GCF_003666285.1. Lineage (NCBI taxonomy): Bacteria > Thermotogati > Thermotogota > Thermotogae > Kosmotogales > Kosmotogaceae > Mesotoga > Mesotoga sp. HF07.pep.5.2.highcov. The sequence continues at coordinate 103,497 of NZ_JFHJ01000140.1, forward strand.
ATGATACCGATAATCACTATAATTGCACTTGATATTCCGTATTTCTTCGGTGGAGCGTTGATCATTGAAACTGTCTTTTCATGGCCCGGAATGGGAAGGCTTATGTACAATGCAGTTATTTCCAGCGACTATAATCTTGCGATCAGCTGTCTAATGTTTCTGGCAATAATAACGTTGATTTCGAATCTTGTTGCCGACTTCCTGTACGTGATGGTCGATCCCAGAATCAGAATGGGAAGAAAGGGAGCTTAGTTATGGCAAAGTTTTTTTACAAGAGAAAACTGGATGAGATAGAGGAGAAAGCGCGACCTGTTCACATAAACAGCTACAAACAACTCGTGTGGACGAAATTCAAGAGCCACAAACTTGCCCTTTTTGGTGCCGTGGTGTTGATTGGTGTAGCGTTTTTCACTCTGCTTGGCCCCCTCTTCGTTGAGGTAGGGTACGAAGATATGGATTTTTCAAATCTCTTTTCTCCACCGTTGACTGAGGGTCATCCCTTTGGTACCGATGAACTTGGACATGATGTACTCGTGAGAGTTATGTACGGCGGAAGGATATCGTTATTTGTGGGTTTTGCTTCAGCAGTCATTACGACTCTAATAGGAACGCTCGTGGGATTGTTTTCGGGTTTTTACGGTGGAATCGTTGATAGGTTGTTGATGAGATTCGTAGACGTAATGCTTTCTATACCGATGTTCCCAATTTTGATAACCCTTACTCTTGTTTTTGGTTCGGGAATTATGAATATCATTCTTGTACTTACTGTGTTTGGCTGGATGGGAGTTTCAAGATTGGTTAGAGGACTGGTTCTTTCGATAAGAGAGACTGAGTACGTAATGTCAGCAAGGGCTATGGGTGTGAGAAATGGAAGAATCATATTGAGGCATGTTCTGCCCAACGTTATACCGATAGTTATTGTCTCTGCCACCTTGAACATGTCTTACGCAATTCTTGCCGAATCATCGCTGAGTTACCTGGGACTTGGCATTCAACCTCCGATGCCTTCATGGGGAAATATGCTTCAGAGGGCAATGAATTACATATTGGGAACCACTGCTGGTACTAATCCCTGGTGGCTTACCGTCTTTCCAGGGTTCTTTATTTTCATAACCGTGTTGAACGTAAACTTCCTGGGAGATGGGCTTAGAGACGCTTTAGATCCCAAATTTGTGAGTGAGAGTTGAAGTTCATGGAGAGAATACTAGAAGTTGATGACCTGAAAATCTCTTTCAGGACACAGCTCGGAAAAATAACACCGGTCGATGGCGTTTCTTTTGGATTGTCAAAAGGCGAAACTCTAGGAATCGTGGGAGAGTCCGGGTGTGGGAAGACGATCACAGCCTTTTCAATTATTAGACTACTTCCCAAAAACGCATTCCTGGGCTACAAAACTAAGATCTCTTTCAGGGGAAGGGACATTTCTACGCTGAGTAAACAAGAGCTACAGAAAATCAGGGGAAAGTCAATATCCATGGTATTTCAAGAGCCCATGACTTCTTTGAATCCTCTTTATACAATTGGATGGCAAATCTCGGAAGTGTACAGACTGCACGAAGGTCTTGATGAAGATGATGCGATGAAGAGAAGCATTGAAATGCTGCGACTTGTAGGAATTCCGGAACCCCAGAAGAGAGTGAAGGAGTTTCCTCATCAATTATCCGGGGGGATGAGGCAGAGGGTAATGATTGCCATGGCTCTTGCTTGCAGTCCTGAGCTACTGATAGCTGACGAGCCGACTACTGCACTGGATGTCACGATACAGGCCCAGGTGCTTGAACTTATGAACGAATTGAAAAGCAAGTTTGACACCGCAACTATAATAATTACTCACGACTTGGGCGTAATCGCTGAAATGTGCGACAGGGTTGTTGTGATGTACGCCGGCCAGATTGTTGAAAGCGGAGGAGTATTCGATATCTTTGACAAACCAGTTCATCCCTACACAAAAGGTCTCATAAGTTCTATACCTAAGATAGATGTTGCAAAAAAGGATCAAAAGAAGCTCAATGTAATAAACGGTTACGTACCACATCCATCGAATTTTCCGGAAGGATGCAGATTCAGGCCCCGATGTCCTATAGCGTTCGAAAAGTGCTTACAGCAGCCGCCAGTAGTTCAGATTGAGAGACAGCACTCCGTTCGATGTTGGCTTTTCGAAGGGCGTGATGTATTATGAAAGCCTTTCCGATGGTAGAGATTAGGGATCTCAGAAAATGGTTTCCCGTGAAGAGTGGGTTTAAAGTGAAGTCCCATTTGAAGGCCGTGGATGGTGTTGACCTAGAAATAGTAAAGGGAGAGACTCTTGGATTGGTTGGAGAATCGGGTTGCGGTAAGACAACGATAGGAAGGACTTTGATAAAGATTTACCAGCCTACTGGAGGTGAGTTTCTCTATAGAGGAGAAGGCTCCCCCGAAGGTGGCATTGATATCTTTTCCCTCTCTGAATCCAAAATGAGGCCATTCAGAAGAGAGATACAGATGGTGTTCCAGGATCCGTACGCTTCTCTGAATCCACGCATGACTGTATTCGATATAATTGCAGAAGGTTTGAGAGTCCATTCAGTTGGTAGGAGCAAAGAAGAGCGCAAGGCAATGATAGCCGAGATACTTGAAAAGGTCGGTCTTAGACCGGAGTACATGTTCCGCTATCCTCACGAGTTCTCTGGTGGTCAGAGACAGAGAATTGGAATAGCAAGGTCAATAATTCTTAACCCGAGTCTGGTCATTTGTGATGAGCCGGTTTCGGCTCTCGATGTCTCAGTTCAGGCTCAGGTGATAAATCTTCTCGAGGATCTGAAACATGATTTTGGCCTCACATATCTCTTCATTGCTCACGATCTGGCAGTCGTAAAACACATCTGTGACAGGATTTCTGTGATGTATCTTGGAAAGATTGTTGAAACGGCCGAAACCGATTGCCTTTTTAACGATCCTCTGCACCCTTACACTAGGGGATTGTTATCCTCGATTCCTATCCCGAATCCCCACTTAAGAAGTGCCAGAAATAGAGAGATAGTGAAAGGGGATATTCCCTCACCTGTCGATCCACCAGAAACGTGCAGATTCGTTAAGAGATGCCCAAGGGCATTCGATAGATGCTGGAAAGAAAGCCCTTCATTGAAGGAAGTGAGTGACGGTCACTTTGTTTCGTGCTTTCTTTATGATTAATAGATTGTTCTGAAGAAGTTCTCGACCCGTCTTGAATTGCGAACCGCTGTGAGCAAATCTCTCAATCGAAAATATAGATCCATGAAAATAGGGTATCTATGAGACGACCATCGACATGTCGGAACTCATAGTAGTTGTCAGGCGTTGATATCTCACCCTCTACAGGCATGAAGTAATGATCGAGGCCGGGCAACAACTGGAAATAGACATTGATTTTTGTCCAGAGTGCGTTCATGAACATTATGTAATCCTGGACGGTCGACTCAAAGTCGGCGTCACCCTGCACTATCAACACAGGTATTTCCAGCTCCCTTATTGTTTCTATTGGGCTCATCCTGTCGAGTTCATAATAGTAACCGGCTGTCGCTGCAAGCACGGGAGCTCCTGGAGGTAGCTTCCCTTCCAAAGCGATCTGCAGATAATCTGTTAGGAGCTGAGTCTGTTGTCCAATCTCCCCCTTGTTGAGCGAGGAAATGTACTTCTGTTTGTCAATTATTACCTGGAGCTCTCTTCTAGAGGGAGTAGCCATCAGAATTATTCCATCGACTCTTGAATCTCTCATTGCTATGGTGGGGGCAACTCTTCCTCCAAGTCCGTGACCGGCAAGAAAGATCGAAGAAACCGAAGGAATTCTTGAAGCGGCAGTTATAGCCTTGATTACATCTTCTATTACTTCCGTCTCGATACTTGGAGAAGTCTGGGATAAGCGCTCTCCGAACACGAATGTTCTCTTGTCATAACGAAGAACGGCCACGCCCTGGGTCGCAAGGCCCCATGCAATCTGTCTGAAGGGTTTGTTGGGACCTATTGTCGAATCTCTGTCAAGAGCTCCGGAATCGTGAATCAGAATGACAAGCGGGTACCTGTCTATCTCCTTGGGGACCGTTATTACTGCTGGGAGACGGTATCTTCCCTCACCTATAGTGATCTCAAATTCATCGAACTTGCTAGTATCTATATATTCAGCTATTGCACCCGGCTGTGACGTCGGTTGGACCACAAATGTATCGATTTTGCCCTGATCATCTACCACCACGTTGAAGTCAATGAATCCTCTCTCAAACTGAGCGTGGAAGATATATACCGTGTAGCCTCTCAATACACTTGTTTCGGTGGAGAAGATGAACAGATAATTGCCATACTCCTCTTCTAACTGCTGAAACTCCTGCACCATGTTATCGACGGTATAGAGAGCTCTGGCTCTAACGCTTTGCATCTCGTAAGCGAGATGGTAATTGCCTCGCAATAAAAGCTGAAGGTACCTGTCAGCAAGTACCTCAGATCCAAAAAGCGTAGCAATAATCAGAAATATAAAAGCGCCAATCGAAAAGATTCTCTTCAACCGGATTTCTCCCATTACAATTATTAACGTTCTATCTCAATGATAACTCACTTTGCCTTGAATGGAGAAAGAGTTGGAGAGCCTCGGCTCTACAATGGCATTACACTCGAGTTTATCTTGAACCTTTCATGATCCGGAACTATCCATTATCCTTTCACTGTTGAAAACCCTTGTAAGAAAGTAAATGAAAATCGAAACGTATGCCAGATTACTGATTAGCATAAGCAGAAATCTAGCAATTACGAAATTGACGGTGATAATATCCTTCATTACGAAGATTGAATTTACCAGAGGGATAAGATAAAGCAGCGGATTATCTGGCGATTCCATCTGCATCGTTGCTATTCCGAGGACAATAGCCATGATATATATCGGCATCACGTATCCGCTTCCTTCCTTTACGTTTCTTGCAATGGAACCCAGAAGAACGATCAGAGCGGCGGCAACTCCCGACATGGTAAGCAGTGTAATGAAAAGACCCACAAGAGTCGAGGCCGAAAGAGATGATAAATTTAGATTCTCTGCCCCAAATGCCGGGCCTCCTAATTTGAAGGCAATTATCAATCCTATGAAAGTGAAAATGCTGTTCAGAATCGCTATGGTCATTACGTAGAGAATCTTGCCCGTTGCGATCGATGATCTAGAAACCTGATTCACCAAGAGCACAGGCATGCTTCCTCTTTCCTTTTCGCCAGCGGTTGTATCTAGCCCAATGTTCATTGCTCCGGCAAAGATATAGATAAGTAGAAAATATGGGATCAGTGTCGCGAGCATTTCCGTTCCCTGAGATTCCTCGGGAGCAACATCCATTTTCTCTACATTAACAGGGTTGAGGTCTTCGATGGTTAAACCGTGTTCCAAGAGCTTCTCCGATAAGAGAAACGAAGAATAAGAAGCCAGAGCGTTCTGAACCATTTGTGCTCCATACGCCGATCCTCTCGAAGTAGAGTTGTAAAAGACGAGGGCATCAATTCTTTCTCCGTTTTCAATTCTCTCAGCTGAATTTGGAGGAAACTCAACCACTATCGAGTTTTCGAAGTCCTTTACCGTCTCTTCGTTTAGTTCATCTACGAGCTCGAAGGAGATCATTCCTTCGAGAATCTTCAAGAATCTTTCGTCGGGCAGGTTGGTCACCTTCAGACTGTAAACGGCGTTTTCATAAGTTTTTGCCTGTGATTGAGATACGGCGTTCATAACCAGGAAGATTATAGGCATAATCAACATCGGCAGTATTAGTACCGCGAATATTGTTCTAGGATCTTTGAACACATTCTTTAATTCTTTGCGGAAGATTATTAGGGCGTCTCTAAACACTCTCAGTCACCCCTTCCAAATCGGCGATCTTGAAGAAGACATCCTCCAGACTGGACTCATCGAATCTTCTGTAAAGTCCCCCAAGAGTGTCATCGGCGACCAGCTTGCCTTTGAAGATTATTCCCACCTTGTTGCAAAGCTTCTCGGCCACGGACATGATATGTGTGGAGATAATTATTGTCTTTCCCTTCTTGCGATAGTCCTTTAGAAATTCGGTCACGGTTCTTGCTGTAATAATATCTAGACCATTGGTCGGCTCATCAAACACGATTACCTCGGGATCATGGATCAGGCTGACTGCAATAGCAGCCTTTTGCTTCATTCCCGATGATAGCTTCCCGATTCTTTTGTCGAGAAAATCATTCATGTTCAGATAGTCAGAAAGAAATTTCGTCCGCTCAGAAATATCAGATTCTCGCATATGGCTTAGTTCTCCATAGAATCGAAGAAGCTCTCTTGGGGTGAGATTACCCGATAGCTTCATGTCGCTCGTCAGGAATCCAATTCTCCTCCTCACTTCTGTGGGGGCATCTACAGAATCAAACCCCATAACGGTTGCTCTTCCGCTATCGGGCTTAAGGAGAGTGGAAATGATTCTTAGTGTTGTGGTCTTTCCCGCTCCATTGGGACCCAGTAGTCCGTATATGCTACCTGGTTCTGCGACAAAACTGAGTGAATCTACAGCGGTTACTTTTTTCCTTCGATTCTCGAAGGTCTTCGTGACTCTCTCAACCTTTACCATTTATCCTAACCTCCAGCTATCTTTCTTAATGAAGAATAACACTGGTATGTTACATTAGAGTTTAGTAGTGAAGATATCAGAAAAATTATTTCATAATTGAAGAAATAATTATCAATTATATTGAGTGTTAGATTCATTTATTTCATTTTAAGATGAATTATAGTATAATATTGGAAGTCAAGGGTATCGATTTGCTTCCATGCGATGCTACAGTAGTTCTTAGTATGAAAAATAACCCTTTGATAATGGGAGGTTCTAAATGAAGGTAGCCAGTTCAAAGTATCTAGACGATAGACGTGACTTGTTGCGGAATCTTGTTTCAATTTTGGAGAATGATTTCCCCTACGTTTCTATTCTGGGTACCGATGTGAAGGGAAAGTTATTCCAGGTAACTACTACTGGGATAAGCGTCAACGATTCCAGATGGTCAGAAAGGGGCTTTGTTCTGAGAGTTCATGATGGAACAGGCTATTTTGAATTTTCTTTCAATGAAATAGATAGTGAATCTCTTAATGGAATTGTTGAGCTTGTGAAGAAGAGAGTCGCCGTTTTCAGAAAGGCCATGGTTAAGAACAATCTTGAGGCGGCAAAGACACCGATTCCAGAGGAGAAGGAATGGAAACTCAGTTTCAACGACGAAGTTAAGATCCTGCCGGGTATGCTGTCGGCCGAAGAGATCTTGGGCAGATTATCCAACCTAAAAGGTAAGGCTCATTCATTATCTGTGGAAGTAATAAACGTAATGACTTTAATGGAGAACGTACAGGTGAGCAAGCTCTTCATATCAAGTAAGAAAGACCTCTTTCAATCTTACATATGGTCGCAGGGATACTTGTATGTTGTTACGAGAAGGGGAAAGATGACAAAGTACAGCATGAAGGGATTTTCAGGTCTCAAGGGAGCAGAGATTCTAGATGAAATGGATGAGTATGTGGAGAAAGTTGTAGAAAACGCAAGAATGCTGCTCTCTGCGGAACGAATAAATCCCGGTACTTACGACGTTATATGCTCCCCCGACGTAGCTGGACTCATTGCTCACGAAGCTTTTGGCCATGGAGTGGAAATGGATATGTTTGTGAAGGAACGCGCAAAGGCTGTCGAGTATTTGGGGAAACAGGTTGCGTCTGAGTTAGTTACTATGCATGATGGCGCGGCTGGTGTAAGAGAAGTGTCTTCCTACGCTTTTGACGATGAGGGATGCGAAGCAAAAGATACTGTGATAATTGATAGGGGGATTCTTTTAACGGGAATATCTGATGTGATCTCAGCATCCATTCTTGGAACTGAGCCAACGGGAAACGGAAAGAGGCAGTCCTTTGAGAGGAAGGCGTATGCTCGAATGACCAATACTTACTTCTCGCCAGGGAAGGATGATCTGGTGGAAATGATAACTTCGATAGATTATGGATTTCTTCTCGAAGATTATTATAGTGGAATGGAAGATCCCAAGAACTGGGGTATCCAATGTGTCATAGCTTATGGTAGAGAAATCGTAAAGGGAAAGCTGACAGGAAGAATCGTATCACCGGTTATGATGACGGGATATGTTCCAACTCTGCTTAAGTCGATTTCAATGGTGTCAAAGGATTTCAGACTTTCTGGCACCGGAGCCTGTGGCAAGGGACACAAAGAGTTCGTTAAAGTCTCTGCTGGTGGTCCATACATAAAAGCGAAAGCGAGGTTGGGATAATGATAGATAAGATTTCTAGACAGCTTAAGTCGGTTGCGATAAGTGGATGGAAGATCAAGGAAGAAAACGTCGAAAGTGAGGAATACTTTTTTGTTAAGGACAAGGTTGACCTCGGAAGATCCAAGAAGGTAAGTAAGTACGAGGTTACCCTGTATAAGGATTTCGAAGATAAGAACGAGAAATACAGGGGTAGTTCTGTATTCTACATTAGCCCGGGGATGGAAGATGCTGAAATCAGTAAAGCAATTGAAGAGGCATTCTTCGCTGCCGGGTTTGTCAAGAATTCCTGGTATCCATTAGCTCCAGCCTTTCGAGAAAATTTTGTTCAGAGGAGTATGAGTTATCCGAACTAGCAAGCGAGGCAGTTGGGGCAGTGTTCTCTCAATCGAAACCCGTAAATTCCTGGTTGAACTCCGTCGAGATTTTCGTCATAAAAAACAGGGACAGAATTCTCAGTTCCGAGGGAGTAGATGTCTCACTTTCGAAATACAGAACCTATATAGAAAGCATAGTGAGCTCATCAGGTAGAGAAGAAGTGGAGCTTTATGATCAACTTCTCCTATCAGTTCCTGATCACGAGCGGATTAGTATGAGAATTTCAAGACTGCTGGAAATGGTCCGTGAGAGAGCTAATGCTACTGCCACTCCCGCAGTTAAAGGAGTTCCGGTAATACTTACAGGAGAACCTGCTAAAGAGGCATTGAGGTATTACTTGATGCAGTCTAATGCCCATCTCAAGTACGACAAAATTTCTGAAGCCGAGCTTGGTAACTCTGTTCAGTCTGAGGAAGCAGGGGACAGAATAACAGTAGAGGTTGTACCTGAACTGGAGGGTTCATACTACAGCCTTCCATTCGATAATGATGGTCTTCTTATGAAGAAAAGGAAGGTAATTGAGAACGGTATCTTGAATAGTTTCTGGGGTGACATAAGATACTCTTATTACATAGGAATCGAACCTACTGGCGCTGCAATGAACTTCTCTGTCGGAGAAGGAAGTCTCAGTGTTGAAGAGATGAGAAAAGAATCTCATTTAGAAGTCACACATTTTTCTGCAGTGGATGTCGATGAGACGACAGGAGATTTCGGTGGAGAAATCCGACTCGGATGGTATTTCGATGGTTCAAAGAGAATTCCCGTTACTGGGGGTTCTGTGACAGGAAATTTGAAGAGTCTTGATTCTCTTTATCTCTCTAGAGAGACAGAGCTAAATGGAGACTACTACGGGCCTGTTTCGCTGATGATGAAAGGAATGAAGATCTCGGGAGAATAGGGTTTCTGGAGGTTCATATGATAATCGAGACAATAAAGATGAGACATTCGACTAGAAAGTTCCTTCCATATGGACTCTCTTCTGAGGAGCGGGAAAGGCTTGTCGATTTTTTTGAAGTTATTCCCACTCTCCATTCCTTGCGTCTGAAATGGGCCTTGAAGGATCTAAATAAAGGATCATCCGCGATCTATGCACCTTGTACCAATAAGCCAAACTGTCTCGTGGAGTATGGCTTTCAGGGAGAGATTATTGTCCTGGAAGTGACGAAAATGGGCTTTGGTAGTTGCTGGAATGCCGGTATCAGAGAGGCGGGATCGCCGGCAGGTATAATTATCGGTAAGGAAGACCAGGGGAAAGTTAGTATCAACGACATTCTTACGGGTATGGGTAGGAGAAAGGAACTTCGAGCTCTGATTGATGGACCAGTTCCCGAAGACGAGAGACTGCTTCAGATACTTGAATCGTGTAGACTAGCCCCTTCGTCCATGAACAGGCAGCCGTGGAGATTCAGTGTTCTTGAAGGCGATCTTTACATCTGGACAAAGGCAAACATGATTGGAGGAGGTCACTGGTTAGATCTTGGAATTGTTCTTTCACATGCATACATAACTGCTTTAGAGTTCTTTAAGAATGTCTCTATAGAAAAGGCTGCCGGGGATCGTTACAGAGTGATAATGAAGTAATCCCTAATGCCAGACCAGATCCTCTACATTTGGAGTGACTTGATGTGCACATTGAGATGGTAGCATCCCCGAGAGGTTTATGCGGGAAGAGCTTTGAAGACTCACAGTACCTCATTTGTTCAACATTCTGAGTGAGTTCAGAACCGCAAGCAAAGTTACCCCAACATCGGCAAATACTGCCCCCCACATGTTCATTAAGCCAAACGCGCCTAGAGCGATAAATGCCATTTTCACTCCGAGGGCTGCTGTAATATTCTGGATGGCATTTCTGTTCGTAGATCTCGATATCTCTATAGCTCTTGCGACTTTAGATAGAGACTCGCCTGAAAGAACAACATCGGCCGTCTCTATAGCTGCGTCGGCTCCAGAGAAGCCCATAGCGATTCCAACATCGGCCCTTGCAATTACCGGTGCATCATTAATACCATCACCGACGAATGCAGTACGCTTCCCGCTTTTGATAGCGTCTTCTACTGCTCTCATCTTATCTTCAGGAGTTGCTTCGGAAATCAGACCGTCAAGGTTCAGTTTGGACGATATAGAACCAGCAATATCATGACTATCACCCGTGAGCATAACTATCTCATGAATTCCGAGTTCTCTAAGCTTGATGATGGCATCGGCAGAATCAACCTTCAGAACGTCGGACAGAGTGAATACTCCCTCTACTCTGCCATCGATGGAAAGAAATATCTTTCCTGATTCGCCTCGCTCTTTATAATCAACTCCGAGATCTTTTAGCAGAGAGGAGTTGCCAATGCCCATTTTCTTGTCGTTGATTTCTGCTGTGATACCTTTCCCGGCGATTTCTGAGTGGTGAGAGATTTTCATGTCTTCGGGAATCTCTGGGATAAAACTTCTAAACGAACTTGCCACTGGATGGGTGGAGTAGCTTTCCATCAGGCCGCGTATTCCAATAATTCTCTCTTGTCATATCGGCCAGAAGTCTCTATTTGAGAGATCTCTAGCTTTCCCTTGGTCAATGTTCCCGTTTTGTCTATGAAAATCGAATCAATCTTGCCAAGAGATTCCAGATAATTACTCCCCTTGAATAATATTCCCTCTCTTGAGGCCTTTCCAATGCCGACGAAATAGCTTAAGGGAACAGAGATGACTAATGCGCAAGGGCAGGAAATGACAAGAAGGATCAAGGCCTTATGAACCCAATCTGAGAATCCCCCTCCGAACAGCAGAGGGGGAAATACCGCTATTGCGGTAGCAATGGAGACCACAGTGGGAGTGTACAGCTTCGAGAACCTGGTAATGAACCGCTCCCTATTAGATTTTCTAGAAGTTCCCTCTTCAACTAACTCCAGCATTCTGCTAGTGTAAGATTTCTGAAGATTTGTGGATGCAGTGACTTCTATTACACCTGATTTGTTTATGGTTCCGGCAAGAACTATATCGCCTTCTTTTACAGGTACGGGACTACTTTCTCCTGTGAGAAGTGATTTATCTATCCAGGTGCTTCCAGAGTTAACAAGACCGTCTATGGGAATTCTCTCTCCTGGTTTGACAACAAATCTGTCACCCGGCTGGATCTGACTTGCCGGTACAGTCCGAAGTTGTCCGTCAATGATCTGATTTACTTCTTCAGCCCTTAAATCTATCAGTTCCTTCACCGATCTTCTCGATTTTCTCAAGGCGATTGCCTCCAGAAGCTCTCCTAAACTGTAAAAGATCATCACGGCAACAGCTTCAGGCAATTCGTGGATTGCAAATGCACCCATAGTAGCGACGGTCATAAGAAAACTCTCGTCGAACAAGTCCCCCTTGAAGAGATTTCTGAAAGCCTTTAAAACGGTGTTTCCCCCAGCGACAAGATACGCAGTTACAAATAAGCCGTATTCAAGCAACTCATTATTCCCATGAATAAAGGGAGAAAAGACCAAAGCAATGAAAAAAAGGACTCCTGAGAAGAGAAGTTTCACAAGTTCTTTGATGGGTAAATCCTTCTCAACGTCCGGAGATTCCAACAGCGTTATCTCCGGTGAGTGTTTGTGAATAACTTCTTCTACTTCTTCGAAAGTTTGACCATCGATTATTAGTGTCGAAGAAGAGAAATCTATTCTTGCATCAACTCCTGATCTCTTTAGCTGGTCCTCCAGTTTGGCTGCACATTTAGGACAATCAAGTCCTTCTATTCTGTATTTCTTCATTCTAATCGCCCTCCGACAGTTCCTGGAAATGTTCTCTGGCAAGTTTTATGAGCTCAACAACGTGAAAGTCTTCTAAGGAGTAGAAAACAGATTTACCTTCCTACGGCTTTTCACGAGTCTGTAAGACTTCAGTTGCTTTAGGTGATGGGAAATCGTTGGGAGTGATAGCCGGAGAATCTCTGCAAGATCACATGTACACAGTTCCGTTTCAGACAGAAGAAATACTATTTTCGTTCGCGTCTCGTCGGCGATAACCTTAAAAAGATCCGAGAGACCCGAAACTTCCTTAGCTATCAGTCTATATTTATCTACGTCGACGTGAATTTCTCTACTCGGGCAAAGTTCACTCATAGGATGTCTCCAAATCAATTAGACGGTCATCTAATTGATTGTAACTGCATTCTCTTCTCAAGTCAAGTCATCTGCCCATAACTCTCGCGGATGTCGATATCAAGAGCTCCTTTCCACCAAAGTTGAAAACGCCTTCGAAATAAAACGCGGTTGGGCTTTGAGAGTCAGTTCTTTTGAACTGCATTCTTTGACATGGATCGATTCGAATCTTGTCTTTCGAAAATCTCCATCCGGGGAAGACGATCTGAATAGCCTCAGTTCCTTTAGATTCGCATTTTCTTTTTCCATCAAGGTTCTAACCTTCAACGTTCCTTCTGATTGCTCTTCTACATAACTCATTGAAGAAAGAGGCTTACCTGTGTTCAGGTGATGAATCATTGAACTTATCGCCTGAGAAACTCTGAAGACTTCGACCCCATGTCCTGCCTTTGGAGCATAGACCATTGATGAACAGCCGGGCAGTTCTTCTATGTATTAGTTAGCTGAGTCTATGGGCCATATGGATCATTCGTTCCGACAGCAATTTGCTTTGGAATTACGAGTTGAGATCGATATGTGAAAGATCTATGTACTCTGGCAAATCTAGTTATGCCGAATTATTTAGATCATCAAGGATTCATCTCTGTACATATTCCTCAATGGAGTGACAAAAGCCTCCCCAGAAGTCAAGCTTGTGTTCCATCTGTACAGCAATATTGAGGTTGTCAAAGGCTGTGGGAACGATTCCTTTGACTCTCTTGTGCATCGGGGCAGTTAGCCATGTAGTCCAACCTCGCTTGGAGCCCCCCCGATAAAGTGAAGCCTTCAACTCCGTCCCCCTTGTTCCCTATAAAGTCATTCATGATGTTCATTGAAGCAATAGTGGCTTGAACCATGGGCAATAAGGCGGGTCATGTGTAATCACAACTCTTAAGACATCTTACAAGAGAATAGCTAAGTAACCAGTCCTCTTTGGGACCGCCAAAAAGTGGTTGATTTGGGATGTTGAATAGGACGGCAACGTAAGCTCTATTTGCAAAGCCAGCAGTCCGAATAATGCCAGCTCTTCCTACGAGTATCCGTGGTCACCAGTTATGAACATCACTGCAACTTTTGACTCTATCCTTGGTGGTTTTATGATCATCGGATCGTTTAGCCACTTAATCCTCTGCAATACAACCGAGTCGAAGTTTAACGTATCTATTTCGATAAGCCCCTCTGAAGGCGACTCCACAATCTTGACATTTGCATTATCCATAGTTGATGGAATTGAGTGGAGTTCAGAAAACTATCCACTGTAACCGATGAAAGAGAGGCCGCAACAATCAAGAGCAAGAAAACTGGAATTGCTCTCATCTCAGTCAGCTATTGTCTTCAGAAGATTTTCGGCAACTTTTCTGAGTTCGTCAATGATCTCCTGCGGCCCAATAACCTTGAAGGAGTTCTCAGAAGCCAGGAACATCACCAAATCTCCTATCTCGAAGAAATGGTATTTATGGCGATCGCCACCAAAATCTAGGTCTACTTCGTGGAATTCAGCTTCTCGCGGGAATATTCGGTTCCAGAGCATTGGTTCTTCCAAATACCTCTTGTTCGAAAAGATGACCTTATCAATCTCGTCTGGCCTGACAAATCGGACGTTACCATCCTCTTGAAGACCACAAAATAACTCGCGTCTTTCATCGAAACAGGCGGGATAGAAAATGAATTCTTTGCCTGCTCTTTGAAAAATCTTCACAGCTTTCTTACTAGCTATCGCGTTCAGAAAGACTGAGCTTATTCGATATTCTGTTCTTAGTTGAAATTTCATGCTGTCTTCGAAAAGAGAAGGCAAATGATAGGGTTCGGAATAGAAGTACTCGCCTCTTTTCCTAGAGTATTTCATGGGCGCTCCAAGATTTGCTCTCAGATACTTGAAATCTCTATGGGCCTGTCGGACTGAGATGCCAAACTTCTGAGTGTAGTCTTTCATGGCCGCAAAATCATTCTTTAGCAAGCGATTGTGCAGCCACATAATCCTCATTTCCCTAGACACATTTGCCACCTCCAGTGGCCCAGACGAGAGACATCTGAACATCGCAGAACAGAATTCGAAGGTGCTAGAATTGCAATAGTATTATACAAAAATTCGAAAAGTAAATCTAGAAGATGAAATGGAGACATGATGGTTAGAGGAATCATATTTGACTTGTTTGGAACCATTGTCAGTAACGCGAGGCTCTTCAGACCTGTATGCTCCAAGATGGCAGAAGAGTCGTCAGCTGAAGTGGCGGAAATAGAGAGAGACTTTGTGAATCTCTACGGCCACTACTTCAAGGACTGTCATAAAATGCCCTTTCAGCCGGAGAGATACTATTATTATCTTCTGATAAGCGATTTGATTGACAAGTACGATTTGCCAGGAGACATGGAAGCCTACTGTAACTTCATGTACGATTCCTTCTCTAAGTTCCGCGCCTATCCGGATGCAAGGATCCTAAGGGCGATCGTAAACAAGTATTCCGTTGCAATCCTAACTAATGCCGATAATTCCTTTGCTGAGAAGGTTGTAAAAAGAAATAAAATTCCACATCATTTTCTGCTGACTTCGGAATCGGCAAGATCGTACAAACCATGCGAAGTTATCTTTGAGAAGCTACTGTCTATGATGGAAATCGAGAAGAGGCACGTCATTTTTGTTGGTGACAGCATTCAAGTAGACATGCTTGGCGCTTCTGCAGCCGGAATTAAGGGAATTCTTATCGATCGGTCAAGATCTTACTTAGACTACGCACCAAGAATCGAAAGCTTGGAAGAACTGCCTAGCTTGCTAGAGTCCTTGTAAGAGCACCTTCGAATTCCTCAAGAACTATATCGAGATCTTCTCTGGTAACGTTTAGATTGGTTACGAATCGCCATTCGCCAGCTTCAGGCGGATTTATCTTTATTCCCTTATCGTGAAGAGTTTCAACGATAAACTTTGAACTTGCTTTACCGGTGATTCTGAAGAAAACCATGTTTATGTCGAGACGATCAAAGAAGACTTCGATTTTTGGTAATTTTGAAAGCCCTTCAGCCAGGTATTTAGCATTGTCGTGGTCTATTTGAAGACGATCGATCATTCTCTCGAGTGCGAATACTCCGGCGGCAGCAATAATACCTGCCTGGCGCATAGCTCCTCCCATGATCTTTCTTCCCTTTCGTGCCTTGGCTATGAATTCTCGTTTACCTACCAGCATTGACCCTATCGGTGCACCGAGTCCCTTCGAGAGGCAAAACATAACCGAGTCGGAACAAGAGGCAATTTCTGCGGGGCTAACCCCTTCGGCAATAGCAGCGTTGAATATTCTTGCACCATCAAGATGCAGGGGGACTTTCTGTGCTGAAGCCAGTTCGTAGATCTCCCTGATGTAATTCATGGGGAGGATTCGTCCGCTGGAGTGGGCATTTTCCAGACAGATTAATCCGGTTCTCGGATAATGAAGATCCTCAGATCTGATGGCACTTCTGATTCTTTCGGCTGAAGGTTTGCCATCATCACAGTCAAGAGTTCTCATCTGAACTCCCGCTATCACTGCAGAAGCTCCGGCCTCGTGGACAATGATGTGATTGGACGCTGGAATAATCACCTCATCTCCCCTTAGAGTGTGTGTGAGGATTGAAAGTTGATTCCCGAATGTTCCTGAAGGAACGAAAAGGGCGGCTTCCTTCTTCAAGATGTCTGCTGACATCTCTTCAAGTCTGTTGACTGTCGGATCGTCTCCGTACACATCGTCTCCTACCTCTGCGCTGGCCATAACCCGCCTCATTTCTTCACCGGGGACCGTAACTGTATCACTTCTAATATCTATCCACTTCAAGACAGCACCTCCATAAGGTAAGTTATGAAAACAATTATAAACCAGAATTACTATCAAGAATAACAAGAATAAAAAAAGCCGGATCTAATGATCCGGACTATATGGGGTTCCTATCTAAGGGGGATAGGGGGGTTATAAACTATATTTATTCTAGTTTGTTTGTATGAATATTGCTTTGTGAAAATAGGGCGAAAATATGCAGTGTGCATTACCTATAGATTACCTGTTAAAATAAACATTAACATTAACACACCGGATGCCACATCTCATGAATACTATGGGTTGTTATTTATGGAGCGAGCGGTAACCAGATGCAGTATATCAATGTTACACTTTAAAAAATATCTTATCAGTAAGGAGATACATCAGGACATTTGTTGTATAAGTGACTGCGAGGATAAGTTGCTTGTTATTGTGCTTTACTCCGAGATACGGTAACATTTCTCGTGTATGGAGTCCAATCTTCTTCTAGCATTTGGCAGGGATTTCAAAAATCTTTCCAGCGTTTCTTTCAGATACTTTTCGCAACCCCCGCAGTTTGTGAGATTCCCTTCTCTTCACAACAGAGTTTAAATGTGCACCCGCTGCAGCTGATGTTGGTCGCCAAAATCAAAAAACCAAAATCCTTCGACCACCCATTTGCAGTCTCTCTTCTTAGTGAATTATCATCAGCAATAATGACCCTGTATGTATCGCACTGAGTGCAGCCTATCCCGCAGAATGCTATCATTGTCATGCACCAGGTCTCCAATCAACTAAGGTGTTTGCTCGTCTTTAGAACATAGCATTATTGATTGAACTGCCATATCTTTGGAGGTAGAGCTTTGAAACCTGTGATTACCAAAGAAGTTTACAGAGTCAGATACTACGAACTGGATTGTCAGTGGAAGGCTTCAATTTCTTCACTAATGGATTATTTCAATGACGTAGTGACTCTTCAGACTGTGGAGATGGGTCACGGAGTTGACATCATGAGCAAGGGCGAATACGCTTGGCTTCTTCTTCGTTGGGATGTCAAAGTGAACAGGTATCCTGATTATTTGGAAAACGTGGTTGTTCAGACTATTCCTTATTCAATGGATAGATTTTATGCATATAGGCGTTTCGAGATATTTGATTGTTCAGGTAATGTCATTGTCGACGCGAATTCTCAATGGATTCTGATTGACCAGAGGAAGCGAAGACCAATAAGGATCGGAGACCAGTTCTACGAATTATATGGTATTGACAGTGATTTCCACGAACCTCTTTCTTTTCCAAAGGTCAACGAAAATGAATCTTCTGGTGAAGAGATCACCTTTATAGTAAGCAATTCGGACCTGGATACAAACGGGCATTCTAACAACGTGGCATATGTTAGATGGATTATGGAGACAGTTCCCAGCGAGTTTGTGAAGAGATTCTTGAGGAGACTTACAATCGAGTACAAACGCGAATCTAGAAAGGGCGATGTAATTTCGGTAGAGAGTGTATTTGAGAACGGAGCCGACTTTGCTGAAGGTAAACACAAAATAATCAGTTCTGGAAGGGTACTTTCCCTTGCCAGAACTGAATGGAAGTGAAGGGCTGCTGAAGCCGCCTACTATACAAGTGAGTCTGGATCTACATAATCATCCAACCAATAGGCATCGGGATTCCTGTCGAAAGCCATAAAGAGATCGTACCGTTTTGGATCAGCCGCTCTATGGTATTTCATGTATATCTTCTTCTCATCCAGACCGACATATTCGATTTTGCCGGTTGCGTGCGACATTACGAATCTAGCCCTCTTTGCCAAACCTGAAACTGCGTCTATGGACTTCTTGAAAATCTCATAACCTTTCTCGGCCGGCACTGCATAAGTGTGATTTCCCTTTGTGGGTCTACACTGAAAGACATAGTAAGGCGGAATTCCAATAAATGAAAGTTTCCTGAATAGTTCTGTCATTACGTCGACACTGTCATTCACGCCGCGGATCATTGGCGTCTGATTGCATATAACTGCACCAGCATCTCTCAGAATGTTCAGACCTCTTATTGCTTCATCGGTTAGCTCTCTAGGATGATTGAAATGTGCCATTATATATATCCTTTTCTTTGGGGTGCTGTATTTCTTAACCATATCTGGCAAATCTGGATCGTTAATAATTCTGTAGGGGTTAAAAGCAACCATTTTGCTTCCAAATCTTATTATGCCAACATGGTCAATCTCCCTCAACTGTCGAACAATATCTCCCAGTTTTTCTGTAGATAGTATTAGAGAGTCCCCACCGGTGAGAAGTACGTTCGTGATTTCCTTGTGCTTTCGAATGTACTCAACACCAAGAGTAACGTCATTTACCACTTCTTTGTTTTCTGTGGAGAACAGTCTCTTCCTGAAACAGAATCTGCAGAAGCTTCCGCAAACCTTTGAGACAAGAAGCAAGGCGGTGTCTTTGTACTTATGCTCCATACCGGGAGCAACGGTGTATATATGCTCCTGAGAAGCATCCAGATCCCCCCACTCATCGAGTTCTTCGAAGTCGGGAAGGATAATTCTCTTTATAGGATCGTGCGGATCGTTCCAGTTAATGAGCCCCAGATAGTAATCATTGGCTCTGAAGGGGTAAACATCGGTCACCTTCTTCATTTCAGTTATCTGTTCATCATTTAGCTCTTCGATCTTCTCTACACTAGTAAGATATGTTGGTTTCTGCAAATCTATCACTCCTTTGTTTAATATACAGACTAAAAACATACGAAGCCTGTATTCGATCAATCCGAAGAGGCCTTTGGCAGAGACTGCCCGCAATGGTAATCGACATTGATCCCTTCTAGTGAATCTTCACTTGTTCGCAAATCGATATTTGATCTGAATCAAACGAGTAAGCCGGCATCGCGCAAATACAAGCAATCATGCAGGCACTAACAATAATTAATTATAGCATACTCAAAACTCTGATAAAAATGATGCAGTTAGACTCTCTGAGTTGCTTTTCAAATATGCTTCACAGAAGTATACTCACATAGGGTATTTGGTAAACAGAAAAGCCCCTCTTCTTGGAGGGGCGAATAGACAAAATCTAGCGTTGCAGTTATTCGGTCACTAGTATGATATTTCCCACATAATCTCCGGAGGGAGAGTAGATCTTTCTGTTCAGTGAATCGTCTGTAGAATCGAATATCGCCGTTCCGATTAATGTTTCTTCAGATTCGTTGATCGAATAGAACCGAATCTCATCGAAACTGAATTCCCAGTTGGTTTTGATAACAGCCTGTTTTCGGTCGGATACGATTTCATACTCACCGGCAACAATCCTAACGTTTTCCGAACTAAATAAAGGAAGCGCATATGATACCCTTACAACCTTTTCTGACGCTATGACTTCAAGTCTAAATCCCTTTTTCGTCTTCATACCTAGTTCATCTGAGACTTCTAGAATTACCTCTCTTTCTCCGATGTCGGCTCTTTCCGGAAGGAAAAAGTATCTATCTCCCACGACTTCACCCGGACCAGAAATCAGGTTGAATCTGAGGGCGTCGCCATCTGGATCAGTTGCGAATGCCCGAAGGTACAAAGAGAACTCCTTTCCAGACTCCGCGATGCAATCTGGCAAAAAAACGTCCGGTGGCCTGTTCAGATTTCTTACTTCGATTCTGATTGGAAGACTCTGGCTTGAGCCATTAGAGTCTATGGCTGTGACTGTGGCTGTCTTCTCACCGCTGTCATTAAACCCGGGAGTGTAAATGTAACTATTGGCTGATATGCTCCCGATCCCCTGTAATTCGAATTGAAGATCATCTCCGTCAGGGTCAACGAAAAGACTTCCCAGATCGAGGTCAAGAGTGAAACTTTCCATGATGCTGGTGTTTATCGAGGGTGATAACGTTACGGGCGATCTGTTTACGTTTTCTACCGTGACTTTGAAGAACCCTACGCTTTCAAGTCCTTTATTATCTTTTGCCGTTAGTGTCACTTCATGTATTCCTTCGGAATCGAAGTCAGGAGTGAATAGATAATGGTCATCCTCAATGAAGCCCGGTCCGTCTGCGATTTCGAAGGTGACCTCATCTCCATCGGGATCGAAAATGAAACCCTTCAGGTATATTTTCAACTGCTCTCCCTCTTTCACCGATTGATCGGGAATAGATATTTGAGGAGGTCTGTTGACATCATTGACTCTAACCATAAAAGAAGCCGTGTTTGTTGCTCCTTTTTCATCTTCGAGAATTAATACGACCGATTTGTCCCCTGCATCTGAGTAATCTGGATTGTATATGTAAGATCCGTCAACGATCTCTCCAGGTCCCTCTAGGCTGAAGGTCACGTTATCTCCATCTGGATCGACAACCCTGGAAAGCAAATCGAAAGAAAGGGACTCTCCTTCATTCACGTTCATGTCGCTAAGCAAGGACTTTGGCGGGCGGTTCACGTCTATTACGAGGATTTCGAAGCCTGAAAAGACATCGTTACCCGAGCCGTCTGATGCCTTGATTCTAACGGTTTCAGTTCCGGAATCCGAGTATGATGGCTCGTAAGTGAACACTCCTTCCGTAATCTCTCCCGGACCTTCTTCTAGAGAAAGGACCACTTTGTCGTTATCTTCATCGACTACCTTTGAAGAAATATCAACCGAGAGAACCTCTCCTTCATTAACGATCTGATTCTCGAGCTGCAAAACAGGCGGGGCGTTAACATCGATTACTTCAAGTTCGATATCTCGTGCTGTTTCGTTTCCATTTGGGTCCTTCGCCAGTACTCTCAAAACCGTCTTACCGGAATCACTGTAGCCTGGAGAGTAAATGTAAGCACTTCCGTGAAGCTCCCCTGGGCCTTGAACGGAGAATTCAAGTTCTTCACCATCTGGATCAACTGCTAGCGAGTTCAAGTCGATAGTCACTGTTTCACCTTCGCGAACTACGATAGGAGAAGTGTCTATTTCCGGTGGGCGGTTCACTCTAACTACGTTTATCAGCATTTCTTGCTGAGAACTCTTTCCCTTCTTGTCGGTTGCCCTTATACTTACACGAACTTCTCCCTCATAGGAGAAGCCTGGTTCGAATACATAGGAAAAACCGGATATTGTGCCGGGACCTTCTACCAGTTCAAGAACTACTTCATCGATTTTTTCATCGATAACGAACGGCTTCAGATTTGCAGATAGCTTCTCGCCCTGATTCACTACATGAACTGGAAACTGCAGTTTCGGTTCTTTGTTTAGGAGCGCGGGAAGTGCAATAATCAGAACGATTGCCACGGCAACTGCGGCAATGAGTAGATATATCATCCATCTCTTCATTATTTCTCCTCCTTTCTCACGATTGCCTTCTTTCAATATATCTGCTGATAGTGATCCAAAGGACTACGAGTAAAGTTTATATTAATTAATCTCCTTTCTTTGATTGCCAGCTTTCTCAATTTCCACATTAGTTTCTAATGAGTTATCCTGCTCAAACAGAACAACAACTTCGTCAAACCCCATTCCGAGGAAGAGACCGTGGAAGAAGTTTCTTGCGCTTTCTCTAGATGTCTCTTCAACTCCCATTTCTGAGGCGTTCTGAAGTGCCTGCTTTTCTATTTTGTCGCTGTAAGACTGAAAAATCTTCAACATATCTTTGTTTCCAAAGATCCTTGTCAAAACACCACTCTGGTTGATTACCCTAATATCGGGAATCTTACTCTGAGGAATTGTAACTTCGAGTCTTGGAGAAGGCAGGATCAGCTTAATCCTTCTTGCTTCACCTTCATGGATTTCGATTGAATCCTCTTTCAACTTTCTTAGGTCTACATAACCCCTTACCTGAAAGGGAACAATGAAAATAAACCGCTGAAATGTTCCGGGAACAAGGCTTTCCCGCTCAGGTTCGAAAATCAGAAGCGTTGTCATCCTCGCAGTACTCAGTTCCGAGATTCTCTCCACTTTGTGAATTATCGATTCTGTCCTGAAGCTGGTCTTTCGCCTGGACATGAGAATAAACGCTGCAAGCAGAATCACAAGTGCAATCAGAACAACATTGAGTATCAACTACGAGTCACCTCCAAACACTGACGACCATCAGAAGGTATTCATAAAAGTGTCATTCCGCCTCCCTTGGCAGCCATTACATTACTTCAATCAGTTACATCTAAAGTAAATCGAGAGTTTTGCACATACAGCAAAAAAATCCCTCAACTCTCATTAGTGATTTCTGAGAACTATATAGATTTTGAATGAGCGCAAGCACCAAATTCCATTACTGATCTTCGGAAAAGATCTTCCGCCATTCGTTCGAATTTCCATCGATTCCAACACTTATATCCTGTTGTGGCCAAGTGACCACACAGAAGTCGAATGAGCAGGATAGATCAACTTTATACTTCGGGAATCCCAAAGCTGGTACTTAAGCTTTCTCTTTCCAACAGAAATAGGCATCTTCGATTCTCTTTCATACCAAGTTTATCAGAGAAAAAAGAAAATCCATCCTGCTAACAGATTTATCGTTTAAATACATAAGTATAATAACTCTCGTGACGATTCTTAGATGATATAATTAAAACAATCTATATCGGAATTAAAAAGGGAGGTATGATTTGAATGGAGTATCGCAAAGTTGGTAAAAGTGGCCTTCTTGTAAGTGAGTTAAGTCTTGGTTCATGGCTTACCTTTGGGGCTCAGCTAGATATAGACAATGCAAGAGAGGCGATGAGAGAGGCGTACAGAGCTGGAATAAACTTCTTCGACACTGCTGAAGCATATGCCAGCGGAATGGCAGAGTCGATGATGGGCGAAATTCTGAAGGAATTCAAGCGGGAAGAAGTAGTTGTTTCAACGAAGATCTTTTGGGGAGGAAACAAACCAAATCAAAAGGGACTCTCAAGAAAGCATCTACTTGAGGGGACCTGGAATTCTCTAAAACGACTCCAGTTGAATTATGTTGACATTCTGTTTGCTCACAGGCCAGATCCGGAGGTTCCAATGGAGGAAGTGGTCCTTGGGATGGATTACATCGTAAGAAATGGTCTCGCTTTCTACTGGGGAACATCTGAATGGAGCTCCAAAGAGCTCGAAGAAGCCCATAAAGTAGCCGACAGGCTGAATGCAATTCACCCGGTTGTCGAGCAGCCGCAGTATAACATGTTTGTGAGGGAAAGAGTAGAGTCGGAGTATCGACCGATTTACGAGAAGTATGGGTTAGGGCTTACCGTCTGGAGTCCCCTGGCGAGCGGCCTTCTGACAGGTAAATACAACAAAGGAATCCCGGAAGACAGTAGATTGGCAAAGTTTCCCGGTTTGAAGAAGCATCTGGAAGAGAGCAAGCTCTTTTCGAGTGAGAATCTAAAAAAGGTGGAAAGACTTGCCGCCGTTGCGAAGAAACTCGACACTGAGCTTGCTCAGCTTGCACTTGCCTGGATTTTGAAGAATGAAAACGTCAGTTCAATAATACTCGGAGTCAGCAAGGTTCAACAGCTGAGAGATAACCTAAAGGCTTTGGACGTAAAGGATAAACTTACCGAAGAGATAACAAAAGAAATCTACTCCATTATTGAATGACCGTTTTCGAGTGTTCTTTTGGAATGAAGAGAGGGAGGAGAAATCCAATATGAAAAGACTCTTGCTTTTTTTGTCGGTTATTTTGATTATTTTTCTGGGGAGTTCTTGTCTGTATGTAATTTCGGTGCCGATCCCAGTTGGCGAAGGATTGATAGAACCCATCGAATTTGAACTCCCCGGGAGTATATTGCCGTTATCTGGCTTTGCTTTCGGAACCGAGACAGTCCCATCGCTCGACGAGATAATCCAAGAGGCCGAAAAAGAAACCCAGTTGAATCTTCCAGATAACTTCGTAATCACCGGTATGGAGATCAAAGCTAGAGTAGAATGGGTACCAGAGAACCCTGATTCAGAAGGCTCTATTGATATTGACTTCTATGTCTTCAGAGAGAGACATTCAGAAGAACAATTCCTGGATTTTTTCAACGATCCTGATTTAATAAGCGATCGCAAGCTTTTCAGCGGTTTAATTTATCCCGGCGAAAACACTTTCAGGTTGCATTCTGGCGAATCCGCTGCACTAGATATGATACTAGAAATAATCAACGGTGGAACGGCCGAAGATATAGATTGGTTTGCGATTTACGACTATGAAGCACCTTCGGATTCAACTATCACTATTCATCTAAGTGGAACTATTTCGGTTAAGAGAGTTGCAGAATAAGACGTGAAGTTAGATGAAAAAGGTCTCCCTGACGGGAGACCTTTTTTTCTACAGTCGAATCTAAAGTATCTTCTCGCTGATGGATTTTCCCTGAAGGAAAAGTAGTAAGTAATCTCTTCCGCCCGCTTTAGAATCAGTGCCGGACAGATTAAACCCTCCAAATGGCTGGACGCCCACAAGCGCTCCGGTACACTTTCTGTTGAAGTAGAGATTTCCAACGTGAATCTCTGTCTTTGCCTTTTCAATTCTGTCTCTTCTCTTGCTGTAGAAGGCTCCAGTTAGACCATATTCAGTACCGTTGGCGATTGCTATCGCATGGTCGAAATCGCGCGCCTCTATTATGGCGGTTACAGGTCCAAATATCTCTTCCTGTGCAATTGCTGCTGTTGGTGATGCGTCGGCAAATACAGTAGGTTCTATGAAATATCCCCTGCGTTTCAAACGATTACCGCCAGTTATAAGCTTGCTTTCCTTCTTTCCCAGTTCAATGTAGCGGAGTATCTTTGACACAGCACTTTCGTTTATAACCGGCCCCATGTAAATGTTGGGATCGGTTGTATCTCCAATGGTTAGAGCTTCCGTTTTCTGCTTCACCAGCTTAACCATCTCGTCATAGACTTCACGAACAACGATGATCCGTGATCCTGCAGAGCATTTCTGCCCCTGAAAACCAAACGCACTGGCTACAGCTCCAGTCGACGCGGCATCGGTGTCTGCCGTTTCATCTACCACTACACAGTCCTTGCCGCCCATCTCGAGTATCACTCTCTTTATCCATTTCTGGCCCTTTTGATGTTTCGCAGCCAACTCGTTGATTCTCAATCCGACCTCTTTGGAGCCAGTGAATGATACGAACCTGGTCAAAGGGTGTTCAACAAGATAATCGCCAATTTCACTACCTGAACCTGGTACATAGTTGACCACACCATCTGGAAGTCCTGCTTCCCTTAAAATGTCTACGAACTTTGCGGCGATAACCGGAGCATCAGATGCTGGCTTAAGCAAAACACAGTTTCCGGATACTGCGGCCGCAGTTGTCATACCGGCCATTATTGCACTGGGGAAATTCCAGGGTGGGATTACCACGCCGACACCAAGAGGAATATATCTGAGCTCATTGTATTCGCCGGGAATTTGAACAACGGGCTGAGATTGTCCATATCTAAGCGCTTCACGAGAGTAGTATTCTAGAAAATCGATGGCTTCGGCTAGATCTGCGTCGGCTTCTATCCAGCTCTTGCCCACCTCAAGAATCATCGTAGCATCTAATTCGTATCGTCGATCTCTCATTATTTGCGCAGCTTTCAGAAAAGGGACTACTCTTTCTGAAGCAGGCATTCGGCTCCAGCTCTTGAAAGCGAAATAAGCAGCATCAATCGCTTTGTCAACGATCTCTCTAGTAGCTTTTGAAACCGTTCCTACTACTTCATCGGGATCTGCAGGATTTTTCGAGACTATTTTGGATTCAGTCGAAAGATATCTTCCTCCAATAAACAAGTCGTAGTTTCTTTCATGAGAACGAATTCTTTCAAAAGCTAACATCATCTGGGATCTTACTTCTGGATCTGAAGGGTCGATATATGGTTCATTCTTGAATGGTGGAATTATCTGGAAATCTGTAACATCAAACATAGAAATTACCTCCTACACTACGTTTCTTTCTTTGGTGATGCCATGTTCAAATCTCTCAAGGCTGAGATCTGAAAGATCGGCGCTCCTTGGCTCGCCGTATATGATCCACTCGGCAACTGCCTCTCCTACTGCTGGGGCCAGCATAAATCCATGTCCTGAGAATCCGACTGCATAGAAGAAATTCTCTAAATCTTTGGATCGGTCAATTATGGGCCTCGCGTCAGGAGACATATTATAAAGACCGGCCCAGTGTCTAAGCACTCTAACGTTCCTGAGAAATGGGAAAATCCCTGGCATTTTCTTAGTCATTTCCGAAATGAAGGTCCAAGTCGGCTCGATATTGTGACCAGGAAGTTCGTCCTTGCTACCCTGACCCATAATGAAATTTCCAGACTTTGTCTGTCTTATGTAGAAATTGTTCTCAAAACTTATGACAAGCGGATCTAGCATATGTTCCAGCGGTTCTGTAACAAATATCTGGTGTTTATAAGATTCTGTTGGCAGATCAATGCCAGCCATTGCCCCTACCTCTCGGGAATATCCACCGGCAGCGTTAACAACGATTTCAGCTTCAATTTTCCCCTTGTCGGTTACTACACCGGTTATTCTTTCGTTTTGAGTTAAGATTCTCAGCGCGGTTGTGTAAGTTGAAAAATCAACTCCCATCGCTTTGGCGGCGTGTGCGTAAGCAAAAGTTGTTAAGTGAGGATTGGCATGACCATCACTTGGACAGTAAGCGGCAGCCTTTATACCTTTTAAATCTATCAGCGGAAATCTCTTTGCGGTTTCTTTTGCCGAAAGCATTAAGACATCTAGTCCCTCTTCCCGTTGCATCTTGGTATTCTTTTCAAAGAGAGAAACCTCTTCGTCTGTGTATGCAAGAAGCAAATATCCACCCTGAAAGTACTCAATATCAAATCCTACTTCCTTTTGGAATTCCTTGAAGTGTTTGACGCTTCTAATTGCGAGTCTCACATTCGACTTTTCAGACCACTGTTGCCTTATTCCACCCCCACACCGTCCAGTTGAACCCGACGAAAGATACTCTTTTTCAATAACAACAACATCATTCAAGCCGCTCTTCGCAAGATAGAAGGCAGTCGCCGTTCCGACGATTCCCCCTCCTATTATCACTACTTTGTATTTACTCCTCATAACCATCAACTCTGCCTTCACCAAGTGCTTTGAAACTAACCGGTATTGAGGGCGGCCTGAAGACACCTGGAGAAAGTCTTTCGACAGGTACCCCGGTTTCCTCTGACAGAATCATGAGGGTGTTTAGCCTGCAAGTTCTCCCACCACATGGCCCCATACCGATTCTCAGGTATCGCCTCAGCTCTTCAAAGTCTGTATAACCATCTTTAATTGCCTTTCTTACTTGATCAACCGTTACTTCTTCACACCGACAGACCATAGCCCCTGATTCTTTGGAGGGCACCAAGATATGTCGGACATCTGAAGCATACTCGCGGGGAACGCTTATATAGACAAGATTTGTTTTGTTCGCCGATTTGACCACTTTTTCTACCTTCGCCTTGCAAATTGTCTCTCCATTTCTTCCCAGAGCTGTTACATATTGTCCCTCAGCAGGAAGTGGAAGGAATTCGTAAGGAATTCCAACAGAACACGTGCCATCCTTGTTCTCTCTAAACATGAAAATGGCAAGCCCCGGACAAGTAGTTGCACAGATGCCACATCCAGTACACTTTGAATAATCTATGATCGGTCTACTGTTGATATTATCACCGATGCTTATGGCACCAGCCGGGCAACTTGTTTCACAAGGATTACAGGGAATTGCTTCGAAGCATTCAATTAATGGTCGCATCTTACCCGTATACTTGGTGAAATCATTTTGATTACCATTTGTGAATGACACTTCCTCAAACTTGCTTCCAAGTTTAGAGAGACCGGCTCTTGTCTTTGAAGAAGTAGGACCGCTTCTGAATTTCCTGAGAGTATCCTTAAGATACTTCAATCTCTCTTGAATGCTATTCTTGGTGAGGTCACTCACCACTGCTAAACCTGCAATTTGCCCTTCAATCATGGCCGTAGTTGCTTCTTCAATCCCGGCAGCATCACCTGCTATAAATATGTCATCTATCGATGTTCTCATGTCCTCGTCTCTGAGAGGGACATAACCTCCAAGTTCTTGGACATACTTCATTTTGCAGCCGGCCTGAGCTGCTAGTTCTATTGATGGTAAAAGTCCCACTGCGATGCAGATCGTGTCAACGACAAGTTCCCTCTCCGTTCCCGAAATCGGGCTCCATCTTTCATCAAGTTTGGAAATGACAGCTCCCCTCACGGACTCCTCTCCAATCGCTCTCAAAATTGTATGCTGCAGCAGAATTGGAATTCCCACTCTTCTCACCTTGTCAGCGTGTACCTGGTAACCTCCTATCCGATTTGAAGCCTCAAGTATCGCTTTAACCTCTACACCTGCCTGAAGCAGCTGATAAGAGACTATGAGTCCGATATTTCCCGATCCAATCATAAGCACACTTCTTCCGGGGAGAATTCCGAACTGATTCATGAGAGTTTGAACGGCACCGGCTCCATAGACACCAGGTAGATCATTGTTTTCAAATTGAATAAACCTCTCCGATGCACCTGTTGCGAGGATGATCTTCTTTGGTTTCAAAAGTGAAGTGTGATCATTTTTCATATCATGGACAAGTATTCCATCAGGATAAATTGCGACAACGGAGCTCTCGTTTTGAATCCTAGCTGAGTCCAGGGAATTCAATTGTTCAGTAAGCCTTCTGCTTATTTCGAAGCCTCTCACCGAAGCAAAAAAACTCTCATTCCCAAAGAATTTATGTGTCTGTTTGACCAGTTGACCGCCGGAGGAAACCCCCTCATCTACAACTAGAACCGTAAGTCCGTTCTTGGCAGCTTCAATTGCGCTCGAAAGGCCGGCCGGTCCACCGCCTATGACAAGAAGATCCAGATTACTCACTAATCTCACCCTTACCGTGCTGTCTTCTAACGATCATTCCAGGTTTTACGGGTGTTATGCAAGTTCGCACGTTGGGTTTACCGTCAACTTCCATCAAGCATGACGAACACTTCCCAATCGCACAGAAAAGACCTTGGGGTCGATTTCTTATCGGGCTGTACCTTAAGTCTTTTATCCCATTTGCATGAAGTGCTGCGGCAATAGTCTCTCCAGTATATGCCGAGAGTTCTCTTCCTTCAAAGAAAAAAGTGATAATCTCGCCTCTCTTGAAAGAGATTAACGGATGTTCGAAAATTCTTTCCAAGGTATCGCCTCCATACAACTTCTATCACACAATGATCTGTCTCAAATCCGGTCCCATGAAGTACATTGCTCTTAAGCTTCTTAGTGGTCTCCAGTGGATAGTACTACGCCAATATCAGTTATGAAACATTCATGATTAACGCCTAAGAAAATATACTAATCACTCGTCAAATTCTGCTTAGTTTAGGAATGATTTTGCTGCGAGTGGCATGCGCTATCTCTTTGATTTTATCCAGTTGCTTTTCCGAAATGGGGACCTTTACTTCTTCCGTTGAAAAGGGTACTTCTTTCATCCTGCAGACGCTAAAGAACAAGCTCATGTCGTCTTCCATTCTGGTAAACATCAAATTATCCGCTGCCTCTTCCCACTGTTTGATTTCGTCTGCAAAGGCACTTGTACTGACCGAAAACATGTATGATTTGCTTTTGTCACTCTTAATAACCTCTGTTATATAATTTAGCATCCCCTGTCTATAGGTTGGAGAAAACAGAAGTAGGTTTAGGGCTGATCCAAAAACTAGAGTGCCTAGTTCACTCGGTTCAAGCATATTGTTTGCTGTTTCGACAACCGACTTCCACACCTCAGGCTTTAACAGATTAGCTTTTATTGTGTTTTTCCCGATTTCTTCATGTTTGTCCATATCCGGCTCAAACTGAATATAAGAAACGTGGTTTTCGTAATCGTTCAGATCAACCCTATATAGATCCTTTAACGCAGTCTTCCCCATTTCCATTGTCGGGTATTGCAGAGGGATGCTGATTACTGAACCGCCAGCTTTCAACCAAGAGGCAACAAACGCATATTCAACTAACGGTTTCCCAGATCCACCAGGTCCACTGATAACTGTTGAAGATGGATAAACGATTCCTTCTGGAAGAGTTTCCTGAAGCCATTTTTCTTCCAGTTTCAATGTATCCATTTTTCACGCCACCTTTTATCTCGTCATATTCTCGATCATTTAGATCGAATATGGCACGATACTAATATTCTAATTGAGAATGATTCTCTTTGTCAACGTTTTGAAGTTTTTTTCAAAACATATTGCGATACAGTGTTAGTAATACAAAAACTGCCGTCTATGCAAAGTGGTATTGGGTTTCTGATCATGTTTATCCTGATCTGCCCCATAATTTCCATTCTTCTTTTGAAGAGAGTTTTCATATTAACGAATTCTCCTGAACAGACAAAGTATGCTGCTATAATTGTGAGTATATGCAGATACCGCAGATGAAACGAAATAACAGACAGCTTACATTGAGTCCTTGTTAGTGCTTTCGATTATGTGATCATTATCGAAATGGAGGTTCTTATGAATTTCAGGCCTTTGATTCTTGGACATAGGGGTATGGGAACCGGAGAAGGTGAAAACTCACTTCTTTCATTGATCAGAGCAGTTCAGGTTGGAGCAGATGGAGTTGAACTAGACGTGCAGCTTTCGAAAGATGGAGTCCTGGTTGTCAATCATGATTCCAGTTTGAAACGAACACTGGGCGTTGATGTAGAGATAAAGGATACCACTTTTAGATCTCTAAGAAAGATGAAACTTGTAAGACCTGATGGCATTACTACTCTGGAAAGAGTCTATCTTGAGCTTCCGGAGGAGTCCTTCATCAATGTTGAAATAAAGGATCCTCTAGCGGCTGATCTTGTTGTACCTTTGGTGAAAAGCTTCAACGCAATAGATAGAACACTCTTTTCTTCGTTTTGGCATGAGTGTCTCAGAAAGGTGAAGGAGAAGGATGAAAAGGCGAAGATTGGGCTCCTCATCGGAGAAGACGCGAGAGGAAAGAATCCTGTCGAGTATTTCGAAGAGCTTCTAGCATACCACCCATATTCGATAAATCTGCCGGTTCAACTGTTTGACGAGATCGGCTTCGAGTTGGGAATGAGTTTGATTAGATTTGTAAGAGCCAAAGGAGTTAAGGTCGCACTCTGGACATTAAACGATCCCGCATTGCTTATTAAGATCAGGGGTGAAGTAGACATTATAATTACTGACAATCTTCGGGGTATAATGGCTGCACTTGGAGGAAAAGGCGAAAGAAGGTGACGGCATTGCTGTATCTTGAGAAATCCGCTTCAGCTATTCTTACACCACCGGGACTATTCATCCTAATCTTTCTTATAATTGCAGTGATTCTTATTAAGAAAAGCGAAGAACGACGCACAAAGATCTCTGGAGTAGTCATGATTATTCTGTGTTTCTTCGCATATCTTCTCTCTACGGGCTTTGGAACTCACCTATATCTTCAGCCTTTGGAAAGGGCATATACTGCGCCAAATAACGTGAGCGGTCAGGCCATAGTGGTCTTGAGCAGCGGGATAATTATCTCTCCTGAAGGTCAGGTACTCGACAATCACTCTGTCGCCAGATTATCTAAAGCCTACTCTCTTCATCTACAGACGAAGCTGCCCATAATTGTGACAGGATCGTTTATGCCTGGCAGATCCACTGTGGCCGTTTCAGAACTTATGAGGGACTGGCTTTTGGATCGTGGTGTTGCATCATCCAAAGTTATCGTTGAACCGATGGCTCAGACAACCTGGGAAAACGCAAGATATTCTGCCGACATATGCAGTCAGTTCAACTGGTCCAGCATAGTGCTTGTTACTTCGGCGGTTCATATGAAGAGAGCGGTCACTTCATTTGAGAAGTTCGGTTTGAGAGTAACACCCTTTCCTACAGACTATTTATACGATCACACAAAACTTAGTTTTGTTGATTTCCTTCCTAATCAGGGAGCTTTAGATGCTAATCTGGCGTCCATTCATGAGTATTTCGGGCAGCTGTGGTATCTTTTTAAGAGCCCTTAAGAAGCTGAGATTATGTGCGATACTTTTGTAGTACTTGGAAGTTCAACTCCGGACGGTATTACCCTGTTTGGAAAGAACAGTGATCGAGAGCCAAACGAACCTCAGGCCGTATACTTCTTTCCTCGCTCATCAAACAATCCCGACGAACTCTTCACGACAAACCAAAAAGTGGATCAGGTAAGTGAGACCAACGCAATTCTCATTTCTAAACCTTCATGGATGTGGGGCGGCGAAATGGGAGTAAATGACAAGGGAGTAGTTATCGGTAATGAAGCGGTCTTCACCAAAGAGAGAGTGCGAAGAGATGGTCTTCTTGGAATGGACATACTGAGGATTGCGCTTGAGAGATCTGAAAATGCAGAGCACGCTGTAAGAATAATAATCGGAATTCTTGAGAAATACGGTCAGGGAAGCAACGGGGGTTTCACGAAAACGCTCTATTATCACAATTCATTTCTGGTTGCAGATCGAGAGAATGCGTGGATTGTTGAGACTTCCGATCGATTTTGGGTAACCAAAAGGGTTTATGGATCAGCGGCGATTTCGAATTGCCTCACTATTGAAACGGAGATCGACGAAATGCATCCTCAGGTTGTCAGTAATTCACAAGATCGAAAATGGCATAATCCAGCTAAGGAATTCGATTTTGCCGGTTCATATGAAAGGAGATTATTCAGGAAGTTCTCGGGTGCCGAAATCAGGCTTAAAAGGATGAGAGAGCTAATTGAAGAGAAAGAAATGAATATCGAAAGATGTTTCGAGATCCTTAGAGACCACAATGACAGAAGACATCAGAGCTCGATGAAAAATATTTGCATGCATGCCGGGGCAGGAGTTGTAACTTCTCAAACAACCGCTTCCATGGTTGTAGCTATTGGAGATAAGATAGAGGTGTGGGTCACAAATAGCAGTCTGCCGTGCCTTTCAATATATAAGCCAGTTTGGTTCAACAGTCAAGAATCAAGCTTATCATTTGGAGAAGGGGAAAGTGGCTTGAACTACTGGGGAAACTGGGAGATCTTCAACCGACTTGCCATATTGAGAGATTCTAAAGCCGCAGAGTTATGGAAAGAATACTGTCTTCCTTTTGAACAGGACTTGTTGTTAAGCAGGGGGAAAACAACTGAGGCAGATCTAACGAAACAGGCCTTTGAAAAAAGCTGGAAGATTGCAAGGAAGATGACCTCTATTCTTAGAGGAGAAAGAGAAGAGGCAGGTTTCTTAAAGAAAAGCTACTGGAAGAAGCAAGACGCATTGCTTCACCGGCTGAAGTCCAGAAACTTCAGGAAAGAATTGCCTACATAAAGAATGGATTTTCTCTCAAGATAATTCTAGCAGTTGTCTGCCGGCCATGTCCCGGGAAAACTATTAAATCAGGCATTTTAGTGAAAAGCTCTTTGAGTCGATTTATGCTGCTCGTCATTTGATCATGGTCGCCTCCAGGCAGATCTGTTCTTCCGACAGAAGCAGAAAACACGGTGTCTCCTGAGAACAAGAATCTTTCGTCGAAAAGAAAGCAGCAAGAGCCTTCTGTGTGGCCTGGAGTATGAAGGCATTTCCAACGATCACGGAGAACTTCAGTAGATAACACCTTCTTTCCACCAAGGAGGAGAGCATTCTTCCCGAATAAATTGAGAAAGCTTTTTTCGGCATCCAGTAACATTGGCTTGTCCATGGGGTGAATTATGATTTCATCTGTTTCAATCTGGTCAAGATCAAAAATGTGATCTGCATGTCCGTGAGTAAGCAATGCTCTTAGATGTTTCTTGTCTTCAAAAGCTGCCAGTTCTGTGGAAACGCCATAACCCGGATCAATTATAGTTATTCTTTCGTCCTCCCTGACCACATAACAGTTTTCATCCAATGCTTTAGCCAGTAACCTTATTACTTCTATCGTTTGGGCACCTCCTTATAGAAACGGATCATCTGGACAGGAATCTTCTGGCCCCGATATAGGATGAGAAAGCCAACAATCCCCAGAACTCCTGCATTGAAAACATTGTCTTCGGAGTGAAAATACACAACTCTTTTGAAAGCTCCCGATGGCTCAAAGCACCACACTTTTGATTTTACCAGATAGCCTTCGCCATGATAGAATAATGGGGGGAAAGAGGAGTTGGATTTGAAGAATTCTAGAATTTGCGGTCTGGCCTTAAGATTTAATTATGACAATCCCGAGGATTTCAGATCAGAGCTGAGATCCATTTATGAGCAAGAAGACCTTTCTAGAGAAGAGATTGGAATGCTTCTGGCTCTCGATTTTGCTTACTCTAGTACGTTTGATGAGGCGAGGGAATTTGATTCCTCTGGTACAGATCTCAAGCTTCTGGCCGAAGGAGTGTATTCGCTGTCCTATTTTTATGCCAGGAATTCCGAAGACAAGATAGCGTACCTTGTGTCGAAGCTTGCGGTAGATCATATTGCCAGAGAATGCGAAAGGGAGCAAGAGATTAATCTGAAGATACTCCATATGATGACCTCGTTCGAAATGGGCTTCGGTGAAGAAACACTACTTCTCTTCGAAGAACTTATGAAGCTCGAAAAGTATGTTCCAGTTCAGAAGCGCTTTGAGTATTACAACGATCTTGGTCTTGTATCAACTCAGCTCCGAACTGGCGGCAATCCGTTGAGGTTCTACGAGAAGGCTAAGGAACTTGCCGGTTCGCCGGTAAGAGCTCTGATGGTACAGCTGAATATGATTGATTATCTTTACTCTAAGAACATGTTCAAAGAAGCTCTTAAGCTTCTTGACAAGACGGAAAGCTGCAACGTAGTTTCCATAAACGGATACAGACTCATGATAAATCTCAAGATCCTGCTGCAGATGAGTAGCCTCGCAAGAGCAACTGCCGTTGCCGATCAACTTGAATCCCTAATTCGTTCTCATGGGGAATGGACGGATATCGCAGTATCTTACATTTTTCTGGGGCATTTCTACGTGAAGATTGGCAATATCTCTAAGGCACAAAACTATCTAAATCTTCTGAAATCTCTTCCGGACGAATCCCTTACAAACTATATCCGAGGGGAGACGCTTATTCTCGAGGCTTCGATAATGCAAGCCAAGGGAGAACATTTCCGAGCACTTGAAAACTCTGTTGGCGCTTTCGAGACGCTTACACTTTACAGTACAACGTCGCCACATCTTAAAGATTTCGTAAATAATCTCTTTGGAAGTATTTCGGCAGTTTTCACTCAGCTCATCAGAGAGCTCAGGCTCAAGGATAGCTATACCGCTCTTCATACACTTAGAGTTCTGAAGATATGCTACGAGTTTGGTAAAGAGCTTGAACTAGAAAAGATAGATCTGTTCAATCTATCAATAGGTGCAATGCTGCACGATTACGGCAAGGTCGACATACCATTCGACTTGTTGAACAAGCCGTCAAAGTTGACTGAAGAGGAATTCACGGAGATAATGAATCATCCGTGTACGGCGAGCGTTACTTGCGGGATTTGAACTTTCCTATAGCAATAAGAGATATAGTCAGACATCATCACGAAAGAATAGACGGAAAGGGCTACCCCGACGGTTTGAAGGGAGACGAAATTCACAAGCTCGTTCAAATAGTTGCAGTAGCAGACGTATTCGATGCACTGACGACCGACAGACCATACAGAAAAGCGATTACAAAGGAGAAAGCTCTGGAGTACCTAGAAGAAAAAGGCGACCAATTAATCTCAAAAGGTCTCCTCTCTAGGTTTATAAGATTTGCTCAGCACAAAGAAATAAGCATACAAGAAAAAGAAATAACTGTACTATGGCGTTCAATAATCTCCGAACTCTTCAAATAAGTCGAAAGAGCTGTAGCTATAAAATCAATAACCTTCGGGAATCTTCCAAAGTCCCGGGCCACCATCAACGGTAAACTCGCCTTCGGGAATCTTCCAAAGCCCAGG